>NZ_JBHXRX010000013.1:0-158374 GCF_042714995.1 Streptomyces sp. NPDC058665 | reverse complement strand
AGTGGTGCAGTCCTAGACAGCTCCACCACACCGGAGGTCTTCGCCATGATCAAGCCCGACCAGTGTCAACAACGCTCGTGATCAATACACCTAGGCCGTGCCTTCGAAGTAGCGCCGTCCGCCTGCAAGGCGGGGCCCGCGGCGTCTGGTGCGGTGCATCGCAAGGCGGAGGATCGTGCTCGTACTGGACGTACTTGCACGACTCCGACAACGCAGCGAGGTGCCGTGCCAGACGCCGCGGGCCAGGCGGGACTTTGAAGACACGGCCTAGGGCCAAGTCAGGCGGGCGGCCAGCTCCGCAGGGCCGCGTCCGCCACTCGTCGGAGTTCGTCGTGGTCGGCGCCGCCGGCGGCCTGGACGGCGATGCCGTTCGCGACGGTCATGAGGTAACGGGCGAGCAGCGCGGTGTCGGCGTCCGCCGGCAGATCGCCCTCGTCGACGGCCCGCCGGAAACGCTCGTTCAGGTGCGAGAGGGCTTCCTCGCGCCAGGCGGCCAAGGTGTCGCGGGCCGGCCGCCCGGCGGTGCCGGCGGCCAGCGATCCCTGCACGGAGAGGCATCCGGCGGGTCGGCCGGGGAGCGTGGTCGTACGGGCCGACCCGGCGAGGACCGCGGCGGCCACCTCCCGGGCGGTCGGCTCCTCCAACGCCAGACCCACATAGGCGGCGGGGCCTTCGGCGTATCTCCGCAGCGCCTTCCGGAACAGCTCTTCCTTGTTCCCGAAGGCCGCGTACATGCTGGTACGGGTGATGGCCATGGCGTTGGTGAGATCGGTGAGGCTGGCGCCTTCGTAGCCCTGCGCCCAGAAGACCACCATGGCCCGCTCCAGGGCCTCGTCGGCGTCGAAGCCCCGGGGGCGGCCGATCGGAGACTTCCTGGTGGATTCCATGGCCGACATTCTACCGCTCTTCGGTACCGAACGGTCTGGAGGACCTCGTGCCCTGGGCGGTCAGTCGGCTCCTCCGAAGTGAGTCAGTCCGTCGGCAGGTCCTCAAGTACACGGTCGAGGCGCGTCGTTGCCCAGTCGGTGTCGGCCAGGGTGCGCAGCGTCGTCGTCCAGTTGGTGAGGATCCGGTCCAGATCGCCCCGGGTGACAGACGTACGCGAACTCATCGCTCCGATGCGCAGGAGCGGGCGGTGGCCGTCCTCGTGGGGTGGTGGGTGTTCGACCACGAAGAGGTCGACGTCCGCTCCCGTGGGGCAGATGGATACCCCGACCCGTGTGGCTTCATGGCCCGCCAGGGTGCGTTCGTTCTGTTCGCCGCCGCTCAGTTGGTTGGGCAGGAAGAGAAGGGAGAACGACAGGCCGTCGTCGGTGAGAGGGCCCTGGAGGGCGCCTTCCAACTGGTCGTACGGCACTCGTTGTTCCGTGAGGATCGTGAAGACCTCCCTGCGGAGGGAGGACAGATGGTCCTTGACCGTGCCCGTTCTCGGTGGGACGACAAGCACCCCGTCCGTGGAGAACCGTCCGACCACGCCCTCCTCGTCGGGCCGGCGTGCCGCCAGGGTGGTGGTGAGTGCCAGTGGGGTCCGGGGGTCCGACGTGGCGCCCGCGCTCAGGGCCAGGGCCTGTGCCGTCACGGCCAGCAGGCTTCCGCGTATGTGGCGGATCTTGTCCTTCAGCGTTTTCGCCAAGGCGTCGTCGAGGTCGAGGACTTCTTCGGCGGGGCCGGGCGCCGTGGCCGTGCTCGGGGACGGCCGGGCCCCCGGCCAGAACCGGAGAGCGCCCCGCACCTCCGACTCGCGCTGGGCGACGGCAGCCCGGCCCTCGGAGCTGGTCAGCCATTCCAGGCGTGAGGCGCGAGCCTGTGCGTGGTCGGACGCCGGTCGGTGGCGCTCCCCGTCGAGAAGGTCCTCCACCACCAGATTCGCCGACCAGGCGTCACAGACGCGCGGGTCCATGACGACGAGAAGCAGATGGCGGTCGGTGTCGAAGCTGAAGACCACGGCCCGTATACGGGGCACCGGGCCGGAGGGGAAGGGCTGGTGGGCTTCGCGCCGGGCGCTCGCGAAGGCGCCGCGCCGGCGGTCATCGGCCGTCTCGCCCTCCGTCCACCGACGGTCCAGGGGGACGGCAAGCTCTGCTTCGGGGCCACGGAGGGCGGAATGGCGGGCGACGACCCGCCGCAACTCCGCCTGAATGCCGGGCTCGTCGAGTGTTCCACGCAATTCCAGCGCCGCCGTCAGGCTGTGCTCCGGGCATTGCGCCGGTATGTCGTGAGTATCGGGGGAGGCACGTCGCGTCGCGCTGCCGGCGAGTGCGCCATTTTCGCCCTGCCACGCTGAGTTCACTGTCACCTGTCCCCGTGCGTACGTCATCGACAGCCACACGCTAGGCACGCGCCACGCGCTTGGCAACGCTCCCCCTGTATGTCAGTCATTGGCTGTCGCACTTTTCATGACTGGTTTCGGGGCGCCGGTGCGGTCAGACTGGAGCGGAGGTCATTCGTCGCGCGCCTGCCTACTGCACCAACCCGACTTCCACGGCGAATCTGGTGAGGCCGGCCTTGTTCACGGCTCCCACTTTCTGCCGTATTCGATATGCGTATGTGTCCACCGTGGCCTTCGAGAGAGTGAGGCGATTGCCGATCTGCTTGTGCGTGAGTCCCTGTGCGATCATGACCAGGACATCCTTTTCGCGGCGGGTGAGTTCCGGTACGCGCGCGGGCTGCTCCTCCAGCGGATCTATTTCGCGCGGCAGGAAGAGCACATCGGCGATCCGCAGTCCGAGAAAGAAGCCCCCTGAGGAGACTGCCGCTGTCGCGGCCACCAGATTCGAAGGATCCACGTCCTTGCTCACATACCCATGGACCCCGCTACGGAGAGCTTGCAGCACATAGCCCTGTTCCACCTGCGCCGACATACCGAGCACCGGAACCCTGTCGGTCATCTCGGAGAGTGACTCCGGGGAAATGCCGGGTGCGAACGGGTCGGCGATCACCGTAAGACTGTCGAGGCGTTCCTCGCCGATCCCGTAAACGCCGCGGACGTGGGGGAAAACTCCCGAAAGATGGATGTGGCGGGAATTCTCCAAAACCTTTATGGCGCCCTGTATCGCCAGGGAGCCGTCGTCGATGACGGCGACATTGATTCTTGATTCCATGATTCCCCGTTTGTGCGTGCGAAGGAGATGGAGTGGAGCAAGCCCGACTTCCGCTACCCGGGACTTCCTGGAAGGTATGGCGGAATTTTGCCCTCCGGAGCACTGCCTTCCCGCTTGCGGACCTCACCGAGGCCGTCGCGGGGGAGAAATGGGCCGAGGGTCCCCCGGACGCCCAGGCACTGGAACCGGCCGTGGAACTCGCGTCCGCTGACCACTTTCTCATGGCACTCCTCTGGCAGAACCCTCGTGCCGTCGAAGAGGTGGTCGGTCGGCTTCGGCGTCATGTCCGGGGAGAGTCGCGATCGGCGGGCGCCACCGGACGGGCCGCCCGGCGGGCCGAACGCGGCCGGCGCTTCACCACGCGTCTGCTCGGGCAGTACCTCCAGCGCTACTACACCCGGAACGAAAGCGTCGGTTTCTTCGGTCCGCTCACCTGGGGCACCTTCGCCGGCGCGCCGCGGATGACCCTTTCCGTGGGGCCCGGTCTCACCGACCAGCAGCACGTGATGTTCGAGGACTGGGCCATCCATGAACTGGGCACTGTCCTGTCCCGTCGACGGGACATCAGACGGCATCTCCCGCCGGCCATGGCGGTGGGCACCACACGTATGGGACGGATCCTGCTCCGCAGGGGCGGGGCGTCGCGCAGACTGAGTCCGGCGGAGGCGGCGGTGCTCGATCTGACCGACGGGAGGCGGACCGCCGCCGAGATCATGGCCCAAATCGGAGCAGAGGATTCCGCTCTGGACGTACTGGATGTACTGGAGGCCCTGGCCGACGACTCCGTCATCACCTGGACCTTCGACGTGCCGGTCGACCTGCGCCCCGAAGCCGCGCTGGCACGCGAACTGGCGGCACTGCCGGATGCCCGGGATACCCGGGACGCCCGCGACAAGCTGGACGAGCTGATCGCGACACGCGAAGAGGTCGGGGCCGCCGGTACGGCCGGCGAACTCGCCGAGTCCCTGGCGCGCGCCGACCGGACCTACACGGAGCTGACCGGGCAGCCGGCCAACAGGTCCCGGGAACAGGCGGAGTTCGGACACCGGCTGTTCGTGGGTGCCGACCGTCGTGCCGTCGACCTCACCGTCGGCACCCAGGTGCTGGACGAGCTGGCCGGGCCGCTGGGCCTGGTCCTGGACAGCGCGCGCTGGTTCTGCGCAAGGATCGGCGCCGAGGCCGACACCTGGTTCGCCGGGGCGTACCGGGACCTCACCCCGTTGTTCGGGCCAGACAACGTACCGCTCGACGCGCTGATCGGCCGGGTCGACGACCGCTTCTGGGACGCCGCCAGTTGCGCACACGTCCGCGACGAACTGACCGCCCGCTGGGAGCGGGTGCTGCGTCCCGACCCCGGGGCCCGGCGCATGGAGTACACCACCGCCGAGCTGGCGGGACGGGCGGCCGAGGAGTTCGCCGCCGGGCCCCCGGCCTGGTACGGGGGCCGGCACCACAGTCCCGACCTGATGCTCGCCGCGTCCGGCGTGGACGCCGTACGACGCGGTGACTACCTGGCTGTCCTCGGCGAACTGCACGCCGGCATCGTGACCGCCGACTGCCACAGCATGACGATGTGCGCCGCCGACCCGCACACGGTGGTGCGGCGGCCGGCCGAGGCGGCGCTGGAGGACGGGCCTCCGCGGTTCGTTCCGCTGCACCACCGTGCGCCGGGCGGGCCGACGGGCTTCGACTACCCCCCGCCCGAGACCTTCTCGCCGCGCTACACCTATCTGTCCTTCGGCGAGCGGACCGGTGCGCGCAAACCGCCTGTGGAACCGGTCCTGGCCCGCGAGGTGACCGTCGGTCAGACGGATGGTGACGGCCTGACGGCGCGGCTGCCCGACGGCCGGCGCCTGCCGCTGCTCACCGTGCTGGGCGAGTACCTGATCTTTCAGACCGGTTCCGGTTTCCGGGTGCTGCCGGACCTTCCCCACACCCCCCGCATCACCGTGGACCGGCTCGTCGTGGCTCGCGAGAGGTGGCGGACACCGGTCGGCCACCTCGTCCCCCGCCCGGACATGAGCGCGCGGGAGCGCTACGCGCGGGTCCGGGAGGTCGCCGAGGAGATCGGACTGCCCCGGCACAGTTTCTGGCGGTACGCCGGCGGGGGCCAGGGCAAGCCCGGTACCGGCCAGGGCAAGCCCCTCTATCTCGACACGCACAGCCCTCTGCTCACTCATGTTCTGGTCGACACCCTGACCAAGGGCACCACGGCCGGCGGGACCGTGACGTTCTCCGAGATGCTGCCGGACCCCGACGGGCTCTGGCTGCCGGACGCGGCGGGCCGCCGGTACACCAGTGAGCTGAGGATCACCGTCGCGGACGGAGCGGACGGAGCGGACGGATGAGACCAGCCCGGCTCCGGCGGTCCCGGCCGCCGGAGCTCAGAACTGGTTGAGCGCTCCCGTGCCCTGGACACGCCGCTCGGCCCGCAGGAACAGCCGTCGCCCCAGCAGCAGCCAGCCGGCCGCGGTCACCATCGCGACGGCGAGTTCGACACCCGGTGGCAGCAGGGTGTCGGTGCCCAGCGTCACGTGCCGCATCAGGTCCAGCGGCATGGTGCCGGGCAGCAGATAGGTCACCCAGCGCACGGCCTCCGGCAGTACGGTGAGGGGAAAGGCGACTCCGGAGAACGCCGCCACCAGCGGGGTGACCGGGCCCAGCAGGTCGTCCGGCCTGCGCATGGTCAGCGCCAGCGCGGCGGCCAGATAGCCGAAGCCGCAGTTGCCGACCAGCAGCAGTACCACGACGGGCAGGGCCAGCAGCACCCCATGAGGGCTGAAGGACGCTCCGAGCGCGACGACACCGAAGGCCACCAGCAGCATGCTCGCCACGGCGGTGAAGACCGTGCCCGCGGCCACCCCGCCCATGACGAACACCTCCCGTGACACGGGGACGGACCAGTTGTGCTCCAGAACTCCGGTGCTGCGGTCGGATTCCAGCGGCCCGGCCACCCCCCTGACGGCGCCCACCATCAGCGTGGCCACCAGCAGACCGACGGACACCCAGCCGACCAGGTCGTCGGTGCCCACGCTGCGGGCCAGACCGGTGGCTGAGCCGTTCACCAGGAACGCGGCGCCCAGCAGCAGGGTGGGGATCACCATCTCGTAGAGCGGCGTGAGCAGGACCAGGTTGATCATGCTCACCGGATAGCGGTACTGCACCCGGAGTTCGCGGGTCATGACGGCCCTCGCCGCCACCACTGTCGGTGTCATCAGTACTGCCCCATCTGTCCGGTCCTGCGGGCATGGCGAAGTGCTCCGCCCAGTGCCAGCACCGCCACCGCCCCCACGGCCACTCCCACGCCGATCAGCGTCAGCAGCCGGGTGGCGATGTCCGTCCGCCAGGCATGATCGAGGATCGCCCCGCGCAACAGTTCCAGGATCTGTGTGGGTGGCAGTCCCTCGCTGACGGGCTGTATCCAGTCCGGCAGCACCGCGATCGGATAGGAGACTCCGCACAGGATTCCGAGGGCGCCACGGAACACCTCGGTGATTCCCTCCGCGTCACGGAAGCGCAGCGAGACGACCGCCATGAGCGCCCCGATGGCGAAGAGCACGGGGACGGAGGCGACGATCACGCTTACGCCGGCGAGCAGTTCGTCAGGGCCGAGCGGAATGCCGAAGGCGAACCGCAGCATCAGACCGACAACACCGAACAGCAGCGCCGCGGGCAGGAGTTCGGCCACGGCCGGCCCGAACAGCACGGTGAACCGGGAGACCGGCGTCAGATGAACCATCTCCAGTGACCCCTGGATCCGTTCCAGCCGCAGGGCCGATCCGGGACCCCAGAGCATCAGGGAGATCCACAGGAACACCGCCCAGCCGAGGTAGATGAACCCGGCCACCTCCGCGGTGCCCGCGCGCGCCGCGAAGGCGTCCACCGAGTCCTGGTGCCCGCCGCCCGAGAAGCCGCTGGCCTGCGCCACGTAGGAGGCCGGTACCACCACGGCGGTCACGGCGAGTACCACCAGGTTGGCGGGGTAGCGGAGCGTTACCTGCAACTCCTTGCGTACCGTGGCCGCGAAGGAGACGGCATCAGCTCTCAGCCCTCCCGGCAACGGACTCTCCTCCCTTTCGCTCGTCGTCCGTGGTGAGGGCGAGGAAGGCGTCACGGAGACTGACCATCTCGTTCTCAAGCCGGCTGACCGTCACGTGGTGCCTGGACGTCACCTCGAAGAGCCAGGGCCCGAGGTCCTCCTCGTCCCGGCTGGACAGCGTGAGATCCGCTGTCCACCCGTCGCTCCCCGAGGCCTCGTTCCGTACGGTCACCAGGGCGCGGCGCGCCAGTTCGGCCCGCAGGGCGTAGAACGTGGCCCGTCCCGGATGGCGCACCTGGACGTTGAGGACCCGGGCGGCTCCCACCGAGCGTTTCAGTTCCACCGGTGTGCCGACGGCACGGACCCGGCCGGCGTGGATGATGCCCACGCGGTCGGAGAGGAGGTCGGCCTCGGCCATGTCGTGCGTGGTGAGCAGAATCGTGTGTCCGTCGTCGCGCAGCACACGGATGAGACTGTGCAGATCCTCCGCCGAGTGCGGGTCGAGCCCACTGGCCGGTTCGTCGAGCAGCAGAACACCGGGACGGTGCAGCACGGCCCTCGCGATCACCAGGCGCTGCCGCATACCGGTGGAGTACCGCTCCACATAGTCGTCGGCACGGTCGGTGAGGCCCACCTGCTCCAGGAGTTCGGCGATACGCGCCCGTGACCGCCGCCGGGGCACACCGTGCAGCGCGGCGAAATACTCCAGGTTCTGCCGGGCGGTGAGTTTCCAGTAGACGCTCCGCTCCCCGCCGAGGGCGACGCCGAGTTGGGCACGTACGGCGCGGCGGTGCCGCCCGGCGTCGAGGCCGTACACCCGGATACTGCCCGAACTGGGTTCGAGGAGAGTCGCGATCATCCGTACGGTGGTGGACTTGCCCGCGCCGTTGCGGCCGAGCAGCCCGAAGACCTGACCCCTCGGCACCCGCAGATCGATGCTGTCGACCGCCGGGACCGGCCGGTTCTCCTCGTCCTTGCGTCCGGGGTAGAACTTGGTCAGCCGCTCAAGTTCGATCGCGTGGTCCGCGCCCGGTTCGGAATGCCCGTAATGCCCGGTTGGTGCGGCCACGGCGAACGGGCCAGCGGCGGCCTCAGAACCGCTCCTGCCGAACGCCCTCGCCAGTGGTGTGCGCTGCACGGCGGATCACCTCCATCAACCGGCCCATGCCCCTGAACTCCGGGAAGTGCCCGCCTTCCAGGACGATGGTGTCGAAGGAGGCGGTGGTGACGCTCTGCCAGTGCGGCAGCAGCGCCGCCGGTACGGTCGCGTCGCTGCGGCCCCCCACCGCCGTGACCGGACAGTCCAGCCACGGCAGTTCGGGCCAGGGCGCGATCTCACTGACCCGCAGATCGGCCCGCGCCGTGGCCACCGCCCGGTCGAGCAGCTCGGGATAGGTGTGGAGTTCGCGGGGAATCCCGCCGTACGTCTCCAGCTTGGCCAGCAACGCCTCGTCGGTCATCGCGTGGATCGGTGTGTCCGGGTCCGGGTGGGTGGGCGGGCGCGAGGCGCCGACACACACGTGCCGGGGCGCCGGCAGGCCGCGTTCGGCCAGCCGCGCGGCGAAGGCGCAGGCGAAGCGGGCGCCGACGCTGTGCCCGTAGAGGGCGTACGGCAGCTCCGCCAGCCGCCCGCCGACGGCATCGGCGAGAGTGGCGGTCAACGCCGTCAGATCGGTCGGCAGCGGTTCGTTGTACCGCCTGTCCCGGCCGGGCAGTTGCACCGGCCAGACCTCGATCCCGTACGGGGCGAGGGCGCGCGGCCAGTCCCGGAAGAAGGACGCGCCGCCCCCGGCATGGGGGAAGCAGACCAGGCGCATACGGACATCGGCGGACGGGCGGGCCGGCTGGACCCAGGGTTCGAGCGTCTCGGTCATCACACGGCTCCGGCCTTGTCGTCCGCGGTTGTTCTCAGGAGTTCGGCCAGCAGCCTCACCGTGGAGTTCTCGAACAGGTCGGCCATGGAGACGGACTGCTGGAGGGTTTCCCGGATCCGGGTCATCACCTGCACCGCGACCAGGGAGTTGCCGCCGAGTTCGAAGAAGTCGTCGTCGACGCCGATGCTCCCGACACCGAGCGTGCTGCTCCACAGGTCCACGAGATTTCGCTGGAGGCCCGGCTCGGGCGCCACGTAGTCCGTGTCGACCAGACGGTCCTCGGTGGCCGTGGCGGTGTTCCCGTCCTCGTCGGCCCCCAGTTGCTTGCGGATGGTCTCCAGGTTCAGCGCGTCGGCGTGCCTGAGCGTGTTGTGGATTCCGACCGGGCAGACGACGAGATGCGGTTCGGGACGCCAGTGCACGATCCTGCTCAGCAGATCGAGCCCGACCTCCGCGGTGATGCCGAACTTGGCGAGACCCAGGGTGCTCGCGTCCTGGCCGAAGGTCTCGTCGTCGTGGTCCTGCCCGTCCTGCCCGTCCTGGCCGCCGGGGGACGCCGTGAGGGCGCGGATCTGGATCGGGTCGATGCGGCGCTCCGCGTAGCCGGTGATGTCGGCGAGCACCCGGCCGTCGTCGCCCAGCAGGGTGATGTCGGTGCTGCTCACTTCCGCCCCGTCGTCGGACACGCGACGGAAGTGTGCCCAGAATCCGGCGGGCAGCGGCTCGTGCACCCGGATACGCCCGTAGCCGAGCGGGAGGTAGGACTCGCCGTCGGCGATCCGCTCCGCGCCGTACTTGGCGTCGACAGCGGAGTCGAGCAGAGCGGGATGGAGCCGGAACAGGGCGGTCTCGGCGCGGTACTCCCCGGGCAGTTCGATCCGGGACAGTTCCTCGCCGTCACCGACGTCGATGCTCTTGATCGAGCCTTCCCAGCGGGAACCGAACTGGACCAGCCGGGCGGCGCCGTCGATGTACTCCCTCGCGACCGAGAACTTCGAGCACCGTGCGGACAGTTCCGCCAGGTCGAGGCGGGGCGCGGGCTCGATGAGGACGGGGGCCATCCGGCACCGCATCTTCTGCGTCCACTGCCGCGCCCCGCCGCCGGCCGGTGCTGTCGCCACCGTGACGAGGTGGCCGGCGTCGTCGGGGGTCAGCACCAGGCGCAGTTCGGTCGGCCCGGACACGGAGACCGGCCCCAGGAAGATCACGTCGGTGATGTCCGCGGTACCACCCACGGCCTCGCGGTAGGCGCCGTCGGCCATCTCGACCAGCGCGGCGCCCACCACGATGTCGGTGTCGCCGATGCGGTGTTCGCTGTGGATCCAGTGCTCGCCGGGCTCAAGGACGGTGGCGAACTCGATGTCGTCGCCCTTGCGGGTGATCCGCTGGAGCAGGGGATGGCGGGCGGGTTCCGAGCGGACCCCCGCCTCCAGCCTGCGGAACGCCTCCGGGGCCGCGGTCTCCACGGCCATGCCGAAGTCCTTCCAGCCCGTCCAGCCGATCGAGGTGACGGGCCGGCCGGCACGGGAGGCGACACAGGCGAAGCGGTCCATGAACGTGTTGGCGCCGCAGTAGTCGACCTGGCCGAACATGCCACTGACCGCGATGACCGACGAGAAGAGCACCATGAAGTCGGCCTCGTCACCGAGCAGCCGGTACAGGGCGAGCGTCCCGGCCACCTTGGGACCCAGCACCTGCTGGGCGTCCTGGTCGCCGCGTACGGCGATCATTCCGCCGCCCGCGACGCCCGCGGAGTGGAAGACACCGTGGACGGTTCCCACCCCGGGGTGCTCGCCGCGAACATCGTCGAGTGCCGCGGCCAGCGCCGCCTGGTCGGACACATCGCAGCGCAACAGGTGCACCGTGGCCCCGAGTTCCTCGATGTCGAGAAGCGAGCGCAGCTTGCGCCGCTGCCCCGGTTCGGTCTCGGGGTCGTCCGCCAGCTTCCGCCACCGCTCCCTCGGCGGCAGGGCGGAACGGCCGGCCAGCAGGAGAGTGACGGGGCCCTTCCGGGCCAGGTCCTCGGCGACGGCGAGGCCGAGACCGCCGAGACCGCCGGTGATCAGATACGTGCCGTCGGGGCGGATGGCGGGGCTGGTGGCCGGGGTGGCGTCCAGGGGTACGGTCCGGTAGTCCAGGAGCCAGCGCTTACGGCCCCGCCAGGCGACCTGGCGGTCGTTGGCCGGTGCGCCGAACTCCATGAGCACACGGCGGGCGAGGACCTCGGGTGCCTCCTCGCTGGGCAGCGCGAGGTCCACCGACCGCGCGCCGACACCGGTCAGTTCGCGTTCCATCACGAGCACCGGGCCCAGCAGGGACGACTTGGCCGGCTCCAGGGTCTCGATGCCGGTGACCTCCTGGATGTTGCTCGACAGGACGTGCAGCCGGATCCGGCCGGGGTCCCGGCCCTCCCGCGGGGTCTGGAACCGGTCGAGCCGCTGCGCCAGATGCAGCAGGTCGTAGAAGCCGTGCGTGAGACCGTCGGTGACGGCGGCGTCGGACAGCGGGTCCCCGGACGGCTCGGTCAGGGTGAAGGCATGGACGACATCGGTCGGAGGCGCCTCGTCCGCCAGCGCGGTGAGCAGGGCGTCCAGGTCCTCCGCGACGCCCGGCCGCACGGTGAAGCGGGCGGGACCGGTCTCGGCGAAACCGGCACCGGCCCGCACCACGGTGACCTTGGTGCCTTCAGCGCGTGTCAGCTCCGCGAGCAGACTCCCGGTGACCGGGTGGTCCGATCCGAAGACGAGCCAGTGCCCGGCGGTGACCGTGGGCTGCGCGCCGAGCAGCGGGGCCTCCCGCCACACCTGCGCGAAGGCGGACTCCTCGGGCGGGAGTTCACCGGCGTGCTCCTCGGCCCCGGCTGAGGCGCCGGGCCGTACCGGGTCGGGAGCCACCCAGAACTTCTGGCGCTCGAAGGGGTACGTCGGCAGCGACACCCGCGGCCCCGGTCCCGACCACCGCTCCCAGTCGATGTCGAGGCCGTTGACCCACAGCGATCCCAGGGCCTCGGCGAACACCGCGTCATCGGCGGCATCGCGCCGGGGGTGCCGCATGGTCGGGACGATGGGGACCGCGTCGAAGCCCACGTCCTGCCGGGCCAGCCGGCTCAGGGTGTCGCTCGGGCCGGCCTCGACCAGGCAGGTCTCACCGTCGACGAGGGTGGCGAGGCCGTCGGCGAACCGTACGGGGGAGCGCAGATGGGCGGCCCAGTAACGAGGGTCCTGTGCCTGGGCGTCGGTGATCCAGTCGCCGGTGACGTCGGAGACGAAGGGGAGTTGGGGGGCGTGGAGACGGTAACGCGCCACCGTGGCCGCGAACTCCTCGACGCACGGCTCCATCATCCGGCTGTGGAAGGCGTGCGAGGTCTGGAGCCGGGTGTGCGCGACCCCGGCGGACTCAGCTGCCGCCACGACGGCGTCGAGAGCTTCGATGGGACCGGCGACGACGGTGCTGAGCCGGCTGTTGACCGAGGCGATCTCGACGCCTTCCGGCAGAAGCGCCGCGGTCTGCTGCTCGGGCGCGGCCACCGCGATCATGCCGCCGGGGGGCATCTCGTTCATCAGCCGGCCGCGCGCGGCGACGATCGCGAGCACGTCGTCGAGGGTGAACACACCGGCCAGATGGGCGGCGACGTACTCACCGACCGAGTGACCGATCATGCCCCGCGGTTCGAGTCCGGCGCTCCTCAGCAACATGGCCTGGGCGTAGGAGACGGCGAAGAGCGCGGGCTGGCTGTGGCGGGTCTCGCGCAGCCGTCGTTCCGCCTCGTCGGCCGGCAGGTCCTCCGGATAGAGCAGTTCCCGCAGATCCAGGTCGAGATGGGGGCGGAGCAACTCGGCGCAGGTGTCGATCGCCTCGCGGAAGACGGTTTCCGTACGGTACAGCTCGCGTCCCATCCCGGCGTACTGGGAGCCCTGGCCGGGGAACATCAGCACCGGGCGGCGCGGGATCACCGCCCCCGGCGCCTTGATCTGACGGCTGGAGCGGGTCGACCGAAGTCCGCTCGCCACCTCGGAGACCGAGCCGCCGGCCACAACTCTGCGGAACCGGTGGGCGGTCCGGCCGCTCTGGAGGGTGCGGGCCACATCCGCGAGGCGGGCGTCGGGATGCGCGTCGAGGTGCCGGCCCAGCAGCCGGGCGGCGTTCTCGGCGGCGTCCGCGGTACGGCCGGAGACCGGGAGGGTGTATGTCCGGCGGCCGGAGGGGACCGCCTTCCCGGGTTCGCGGACGACGGGCCTGGGAGCCTCCTCGATCACCACGTGGGCGTTCGTACCGCCGATGCCGAAGGAGCTGACGCCGGCCCGGCGCGGCCGGGTACCGGCCTTCCAGGGGGTGACCTCGGTGGGGACGTAGAACGGGCTGGTGTCGAGTTCGAGGCTGGGATTGGGGCGCTCGAAGTTGATGTTGGGCGGAATGGCCTCGTGCTGGAGGGCCAGGCATATCTTGATCAGCCCGGCGGCTCCCGCCGCGGGACCGAGGTGTCCGATGTTGGCCTTGACGGAGCCGATGGGGCAGGTGCCGGTTCCCGTGGCGCCCGCGGTACGGAACGCCTTCGTGAGACCGGCGACCTCGATGGGGTCGCCGACGAGGGTGCCCGTCGCGTGCGCCTCGACGAAACCGATGGTGTCCGGGTGCACCTCGGCGACCGCCAGCGCCTCCGCGACCAGCTGGATCTGGCCCTGCACACCGGGAGCTGTGAAGCCCGCGCGGTCGCCGCCGTCGTTGTTGACGGCTGATCCCCGGACCACGGCGTAGATGTGATCACCGTCGGCGAGCGCGTCACCCAGCCGCTTCAGCGCGACGACCCCGACCCCGGTGCCGAACAGGGTGCCGGAGGCGTCGGCGTCGAACGGTCTGATGTGACCGGTACGGGAGTAGATGCCTCCCTCGTGCCAGGTGTAGCCGGTGGCGTAGGGGAGTTCCACCTCGACACCGCCGGCCAGCGCGTAGTCGCACTCGCCGCCGCGCAGCGCCTGGGAGGCGAGGTGTACGGCGACGAGCGCCGTCGAACAGGCCGTCTGCACGTTCACGCTCGGCCCGCGCAGGCCGAGCCGGTAGGAGACGGTGGTGGTGAGGTAGTCGGGACTGTTGCTGACCTCGATCGCCATGTTGCCCACGGCGGACTTGGCGGCGGCGTTGCGTGCCACGTTCCGCTCGCCGTAGAAGTTGTTGGCCATGCCGCCGAAGACACCGACCTGGCCCGGCATCCGGGTCACGTCGTAGCCACTGTCCTCGATGGCGCTGTGACAGGCCTCCAGGAACATCCGGCCCTGGGGGTCGCGGATCTCCGCCTCGCGAGGCGTGTAGCCGAAGAAGCGGGCGTCGAATCCCTCCATGTCGTCGATGAGGGCGGCGGCGTTGACATAGTGCGGGTGGCGGTGGGTACGAGGAGCGACACCGGCGTCCTCAAGCTCCTCCTCGCTCAGCATCGTGATCGACTCGACACCGCCGACGAGGTTCTCCCAGTACTCACCGGGATTGTTCGCCCCCGGGAGCCTGCATGCCATGCCCACGATCGCGATGTGGTCCTCGCGAGGTTCTTCCGCCATAGTCCGTAGTCCCTTTGAGCAGCAGACAGTTTGGGCGGCCACCGTAGGTATGCCTGCTGATTACCGGCAATGTCATATTTGTCTGACCATCAGGATGTGACGAGGTAATGGCCGACCTGGATCCGCCGAGGTGTCACGGGCACGCCGGTGACCGCCGTCGGTGTCATGTAAATCTGACATGGCTGGTGGCAGGTCTCCTCGCGTAGCTTCAGTCACCCCGACGAGCTCCGCAGGGGGACATCTCATGAGCACGCAACAGGTGGCCGCGGGTCCGGCCACGCGGCGCTTCGCCGTCATCGGCATGGCCGGCAGGTTTCCCGGTGCGCCGGACATCGACCGGCTGTGGGGCAATCTGCTCGACGGCGTGGAGTCCCTCACGGAGCTCACCGAAGAGCAACTCCGCGGCAGCAACGTGCCGGAGAAGCGCATCGCCAACCCGCGCTATGTCCGGCTCCGGCCGCTGATGGACGATCACGAGGGCTTCGACGCCCCGTACTTCCGGTATCTGTCGCGCGAGGCCGACATCGCCGACCCACAGCATCGGATCCTGCTGGAGGTCAGCAACTCCGCGCTGGAGAACGCCGGTTACGACCCCCGGCGCTACAGCGGCACCGTCGGGGTGTTCGCCGGAAGCAGCCCCGACCGCTATCTGTTCTCGAACGTCTACGAGAACGACGCGGTGCGTGCCGCGGTCGGCACCATGGCCATCGAGGTCGGCAACGCCCCGGACTATCTCGCCACGCGTGTCGCCTACTCACTGGGACTGGACGGTCCCGCCATCTCCCTCTACACCGCGTGTTCCACCTCCCTCGTGGCCATTCACTCCGCGTGTCAGTCCCTGGCGAGCGGCGAGTGCGACATGGCGCTCGCCGGCGGCGTCAGCCTCCAGTTCCCGTACTTCACGGGGCAGGAATGGGCGGAGGACAGCATCTATACGCGGGACGGCCACGTCAGGGTCTTCGACGCCGAGGCGAGCGGAACGAACTTCGGCAGCGGGGCCGGGGTCGTTGTGCTCAAGCGGTACGAGGACGCGGTGGCCGACGGCGACCACATCGAGGCGGTGGCGATAGGTTCGGCCGTCAACAACGACGGAGCCGCGCGGACGGGGTTCACCGCACCGGGCCACGACGGACAGGCCGCCGTCATCACCAAGGCGCTCGCCGCCGCCGGGGCGCACCCCGACAGCATCGGGTACGTCGAGGCACACGGCACCGCGACCGCCCTGGGGGACCCGACCGAGGTCGCGGCCCTCACCTCCGCCTACCGCCGGGCGGGCAGCGCCGCCACCCAGAGCATCCCCATCGGCTCGCTGAAGGGGAACATCGGTCATCTCGGGCCCGCCGCGGGCGTGGTGGGGCTGATCAAGGCGACGCTGGCGATCCGGCACGGTGTCATTCCGCCCGTCATCAATTTCAGCAGCCCGAATCCCCGTATCCCCTTCGCCGATTCACCGTTCTTCGTCAACACCGAGAGCGTGTCCTGGGCCGGCGACGGATCACCGAGGCGTGCCGCGGTCAGTTCCTTCGGGATCGGAGGGACCAACGCGCATCTGATCATCGAGGAGCCGCCGGCCCAGGAGCCGGCGACCGGGGCGGGCCGGCGGGCCACCGGGTCGTACGAAGTCCTCCCGCTGTCCGCCGCGAGCGAGGAGGCGCTGGCCGCGGTGCGCGGCCGGCTGGCCGAGCGGCTGGGCACGGACCCGGCGCCCGAGCTGGCGGACGTCGCCCACACCCTTCAGGAAGGCCGCCGCCCGAGCCGGCACCGTACGGCGATCGTCTGCCGGGACACGGACGAGGCGGTCACCCTGCTGAGCCGTACGGGCGGCCGGGCCCCCGTCCTGGCGCGCCGGGACGCCTCGGTGGCCTTCCTCTTCCCCGGGCAGGGCGCCCAGAGCCTGGGCATGGCCGCCGGGACGTACGCGTCCGAACCCGTCTTCCGCGACACCGTCGACGAGTGCGCCGACCTCCTCGTCGGGCACCTCGGACTCGATCTGCGGACCTACCTGTGCACGCGGCCCGAGGACTCCGGGGCCTCGGCGGAGATGAGCGAGCGGCTGCGGCAGACGGAACTCGCCCAGCCCGCGCTGTTCGTGACCGAGTACGCGCTGGCCAGGCTGTGGGAGAGCCGGGGCGTGACACCCGCCGCCCTGGTCGGCCACAGCGTCGGTGAGTACGCCGCCGCCGCGCTCGCGGGCGTGTTCTCCCTGCCGGACGCCCTGCGGCTGGTCGCCCTGCGCGGCCGGCTGACCCAGGCCATGCCGCCGGGCGCGATGCTGGCCGTGGAGCTCCCGGAGAGCGACCTCGCTCCTCTGCTGACCGACGAACTGAGCCTCGCCGCGGTCAACGGGCCGAAGGCGTGTGTGGTCGCCGGTCCCGACAGCGAGGTGGAGCTGCTGGAGGAATGGCTGGGCACCCAGGGCGTACGGCGTCGGCGGCTGGTGACCTCGCACGCCTTCCACTCGGCGATGCTCGACCCTGTCGTTCCCGAGTTCCGCGCGGTGATGGCCGGGACCGAACTCCACCCGCCGCGGATCCCCATGGTCTCCACCCTCACGGGCCGGCCGCTCGACGACGACCGGGCCACGGACCCCGGCTACTGGGCCGACCAGCTGCGGGGCACGGTGCGCTTCGCCGACGCCTGCGCCGCCGTCCACGGCCCTGGGGTCGTTCTCCTGGAGGCCGGCCCTGGGCAGACGCTGACCACGCTCGCACGGCAGTGCCTGCCGTCCGGCGCGGCTGTCGTACCCTCGCTGCCGCCCGCCGGGTCCGAGCGCCCGGAGTCGCGGACGCTCACCGAGGCCGCCGGACTGCTCTGGTGCCACGGTGTCGACGTCGACTGGGCCGCGGTGCGCGGCGCCGGGACGCGCCGGCGGATCGCGCTCCCCGAGTACCCGTACGAGCGTGCGCGCCACTGGGTGGAGCCGGACCCGGACGTGAGCGAGGAGCTGCCCGCCGCCCCGGCCGAACCGGCCGTGCTCGACGCCGCCGACGCGACACATCTGCCCGTCTGGCGCCGGCGCCCCCTGCCCCCCCGGCCGTCGTCGGCGGCCCTGTCCGGGGACGGCCTGTGGCTGGTGCTGACCCATGGCGAAGGCCCCGCCGAGGAGTTGGCCGCGGCTCTTGAGGGACGCGGCTCGCGGGTGGTACGGGCGGTGCCCGGCGACACCTTCGCCGCTCTCGGCGAGAACCGGTTCACCATCGACCCGGGCAGCCGCGCCGACTACGACGCCCTGCTCACCAGCCTGCGCGCGGGCCCCGGCCACCCCACCGCCGTGCTGCACGGACTGACCGCCGGGGCCGCCTCCGCCGATCCGTTCTCGGCCGAGGAGACCGAGCGGGTCCGCACCACCGGTTTCGACAGCCTTCTGTTGCTGTCCCAGGCGCTGTCGCAGGCCGGGCCGGATCTGACGGTGGACATCCGCGTGCTGACCACGGGGTCGAGCGACGTGACGGGCGGCGATCCGGTGGAGCCCGCCAAGGGCCTTCTGCTCGGCCCGTGCCGGGTCATCCCGCACGAGTCACCCGCACTCGGCTTCCAGCTTCTCGACCTCGACACCGCGACCCCGGGCGGGCGTCTGCTGGACGAGGTCCGTACCCCCGTCACCGATCCTCTGGTGGCCTACCGCACGGGCCGGCGCTGGGTCGCCGACCACGAGCGGGTCACCCTGCCCGAGCACACCGAGATCCCCCGCCTGCTGCGGCGGCGCGGTGTCTACCTCGTCACCGGCGGGCTCGGCGGCATCGGGCTGGAGACGGCCAAGGAACTGGCCCGTACCGTGGCCGCGCGGCTTGTGCTGGTGAACCGCACCGCGCTGCCCGAGCGAGCCTCCTGGGACGCCCATCTCGCGGAGCACGGCCCCGGCGACGAGGTCAGCCGCCGCATCCTGAGCGTCCGTGAGGTGGAGGAGCTGGGCGGCGAGGTCCTGATCGCGGCGGCGGACGTCGCCGACGAGAAGGCCATGCGCGAGGTCGTCGACGCCGCCCGGGACCGGTTCGGCCGGTTCCACGGGGTGTTCCACGCGGCCGGTGTGCCCGGCGGCGGCCTCGCCGCGCTGCGTACGCCGGAGCAGGCCCACGCGGTGTTCGCCCCCAAGGTCGACGGCACCCTGGTGCTCGACCGGCTGCTGGGCGACGAACTGGAGGTCATGGTCCTCTTCTCCTCGATCGTGTCGGTCTCCGGTGACTACGGTCTGGTGGACTACTGCTCCGCCAACGCCTTCCTCGACACGTTCGCGCAGGCCCGCCGCGGCGCGGGCGCCTGCCACACCGTGGCCGTCAACTGGTGCGGCTGGACCGAGGTCGGCATGATCGGGAACACCGCCGACGCCGCGCCCGAGATCTTCCGCCGTCTCGAACAGGGCCTGGCCCCCGCCGATGAGACGCCGACGGACCATCCGCTGCTCGGCGGGAGAGCGGACCGATCGGAGGACGAGACGACCTTCACCACCGTCGTCACTCCGGACTTCCACTGGGTACTGGCCGAACACCGCATGGGCGGCGCGGCCGTCTTCCCCGGCACCTCCTACATCGAGATGATGTGCGCCGCCCACTGGGAGCTGACCGGGCCGGGCCCCGTCGAGCTGACCGATGTGCTCTTCAGCCGCCCGCTCGCCGTCCAGGAGCCCCGCGAACTCCAGGTGCGGGCACGCCGTACCGGCGCGGGGACGTACGAGATGACCGTACGCAGCCGGTCCGTCGGGGTGGACGAAGGCCGCTGGCAGCACCACGCCATGGGTGTGGTGGCCGGACACCCGGAGGACGACGGGCCCGCGCGGCGGGATCTGGGCGCTCTCCGCAAGGAGTACGAACACGTCTGGACACCGGACTCCTACCAGCAGCCCGTCGCGCTGGTGGGCTTCGGACCGCACTGGCCGGTGATCGAGAGGTTCCATCTGGGCGACGCGGGACACCTGGTGTCGCTGAGGCTTCCCGAAGGCCAGGACGAGGACCTCGGCGACTTCGTCGTGCATCCCTCACTGCTGGACGGGGCCACCGGGCTGAGCATGTTCCTGCCCGAAGTGATCGAATCGGGCGGCAGTTACCTCCCCGTCGGCTACCGGAGGGTGGTGGTGCGGGAATCCCTCTCCGGCCGGCTCCAGAGCCATGTGCGGCCGACCGGGCAGGGGGACGACAGCGCCAAGGCGACCTTCGACATCGGCATCATGGACGAGAACGGCCGCGAGATCGTCTCGGTCGAGGAATTCACCATCCATGTGTTCCAGGCGGACGAGCTCGCCGGGACGGTTGACGCGGCGGCGGACGCGGCGCGGGCACCCGAGCCCACGGGCCGGCCGGTCCCCGCGGCGACGTCCGGCGGTGTCACGCCCGGCGCTGTCACGCACGGCGCGGGCTCCACCGACACCGGTCCCGCCGAGCAGCTGATCGCGCCGGGGGAAGGCCTCTCGCTCCTGTGGCGGGTGCTGGCCGCCCAGGACGAGAACCGGTACGTCGTCAGCCGCGAGCCCCTGGCGGCACGGGCCGACCGTATCGCCCGGATGTCGGCCTTCATCCAGTCGTCGGGAAGCAGCGATCTCGCCGGCCGCCCCCAGCGCAGAGAACCGTCCCCGGCCACGGGCGAGTCGCCGGCCGAGCAGGCGACCAGCACCGAGAAGAAGCTGACCGAGCTGTGGCAGGACGCCTTCGGCATCTCCCGCGCGGGTCTCGACGAGGACTTCTTCGACCTGGGCGGCAACTCGCTGGTCGCCGTGCAGCTCGCCGTAAGGATCAGGGACACCTTCGGAGTCAACGTGCCCGGGGTCGCGGTGCTGGAGTACCCCACCGTCCGTGATCTGGCCCGCCGGGTGGACGAGCTCCTCGCAGAGACGGGTTCCGCCTGACATGGCGTCCCCGGTGATCATCATGACCGAGGAACAGAGATGTCACTGACAGACGAATTCGTCGCCGCCGGCCTCTTCGGAGGCGGCGGCGACGCCCCCACCCCCGAACTGGCGACCGTCTACTCGTACGCGCTGAGCGTGGGCGGCCTCGTCCCCGGGACCGAGGCGTCCGTCGCCGACCGGACCGGGCTCACGACGCAGGCCGTGCTCACGGCCGTCCACCATCTGCGGCGGCTCCATCTGCTGCGCGAGCGGCCCGGACAGGAGCCGCCCGTCCTGGTGCCCGTGGATCCGGACGCGGCGTCGTCGTCGTTGATCCTGCCCATTGACGAGGAGGTGCACCGGCGTCAGGCGACCATCAGCCGGCTGCGACAGGAGCTGAACTCCTTCCACTCCCTCTACGCGCGGACCCGGCCGCCCCGCCCGCTCAGCGACGATCCGCCCCCGCTGGTGGAGTTGAACGACGCCGTCGAACTGGCCGGCCACGTGTACGACGCGGCGCACCACTGCACCGGCACCTACGTCTCGTTCGTTCCCAACAGCTGTCTGAGCGACCTGTCGGCCTCGCCCGAACAGGACGCCGGGTGGGAAGCGGAGGGATCGGTGCCGGCGGTCGCGGGAATCGAGGGCATGCTGGCGCGCGGCGTGCGGGTCCGGGTGCTGTTGCAGCACGCCGCCCGCTCCGACATCCGGGCGAGGAAGGTGTTCGGCCGGCTGCTGGCCTCCGGAGCCGAGATACGCACGACGGACCAGCTTCCCCGCCAGCTGATGATCTTCGACACCGACATCGCCTTCACCCTGCACGACGAATCACGGCAGCGGGACACGGCGGCGCCCGCCGGCGTGATGATCAGGAGCACGTCCGCGGTCCGTCTGCTCCTCGACATGGTCGACTCCACCTGGACCTGCGCCCATCCGTACGCGACGGCGACGGACGCCGAGGGCCATCGGCGGCTGGTGGAGGACAGCCTGCACAGGACGATAGTCCGGCTGCTCTCCGAAGGGCTCACCGACGACGCCGTGGCCCGCCGCCTCGGTGTCTCGGTACGGACCTGCCGCAGGTACATCGCCGCGGTCCTGCGGAACCTGGACGCGGTCAGCCGGTTCCAGGCCGGTGTCCGTGTGGGCGCCGGCTCCTCGCCACCGCCGCCGTACACGCCTCCGGCGAGCTGACGGCCGGCACCCCGGGGCACCCCCGCGGGCACCCCGACCGGTTCCGGCGGGGCCGGGCCTCACCCCGGCCCCGCCGGCTCATGCCTCCCGGCCCGCCACGGCCCCGTCGATCTGGGACGCCAGGCCCCGCACGGTCGGGTAGCCGAGCAGCGCTGTGACGGGAACCGGGACCCGCAGTTGGTCACGGGCCTGGGCGATCAGCTGGATCGCCATGACCGAGTTGCCGCCGAGCCGGAAGAAGTCGTCGTCCGCACCGACCTCCTCCAGCCGGAGCACACCGGCCCAGATCTCCGCCAGGGTCCGCTCGGTGCCCTCCTTCGGAGGCGTGTACGGGGTGGAGATGTCGGGGCGCGGATCACGTACTCCGTCGTCCTCCTGACCGGAGCCGTCGTCCGGCCGGACCACCCACTGTTCGTAACGCGCGCCGAGCGAACCTGTGGAGATCACCAGGTGCTCCACGTCGTCGACCGCCGCGACCGCGCGCTCGAAGACCTCGACGGCGTACTCCGGAGCCATGTCGAACTCACCGGGGTGGGTCGGATCCTGGACCTCCGGGCGCCAGGTGTCCCAGTTGACGGTGAGCCACCTGCCGTCCTTCTCCGCGCGCTCGGCCAGAGCCAGCGAGTCGAGAGCGGCGTTGGCGGCGGCGTACGGCCCGAGCGCCAGACCGCCGAGGACGGCGGAGAGCGAGGACAGCGTGATCACCGGGACGTCCCGCCCGTCGAGGGCCTCGCGCAGGGCGTGGAAACCGCCGACCTTCGCGGTGAAATGCGAAGCGGACGCCGCCCGGTCGACCATATGGGCCGGGCCGAAGGCCTCGGGAGCGGAGACTCCCGCGCCGTGCACGACCAGATCGAGACGGCCGAAGCGCTCCGTGGCCGCCCCGACGGCCGCCCGCATCGCCGGGCCGTCGGCCACATCGGCCCGGACCACGAGCACATCCGCACCCGCCTCCGTCAGCGCCGACAGCTCCTTCACGTACCGGTACGCCTTCGATGACGGGTCCTCCGCCTCGGCGAGATACGCCTTCCACCTGTCCGGCTCCGGCAGCGCGGTCCGCGCGGTGAGTACGACGGCGCATCCCCGGACAAGCGTCAGATGCCGGGCCAGGATGAGACCGACATGGCCCAGTCCGCCGGTGATCAGTACGACGTCTCCGGGCCGGAGCGGGCTCCCTGTCCGGTCCGTGGGCGGCAGAGGGCGGGGCTCATGGACACGGACCCATCGTTCGGTGCCGCGCAGCGCCACGGGACCCTCGTGCGGAGCGGCCACCTCGGCGAGCACCGCGTCCGCCTGCCGCCGCAGTCGGGCGGGGTTGCCGGCCGGTCCGACGTCGACGTGCCGGCACACCCAGCCGGGGTTCTCCTGGGCCAGAACGGGAAGCAGGGCGGCCAGCGCCGCCTGCGCCGCATCCTTCGGCGGCGAGCCCGCGATCTGTACGGAACCCCGGGTCACCGCGAGCAGGTTGAGGGCCTGCGACGGCGCGTGGGCGGCCAAGGCGCCCACCAGGACACGGACCGTCTCGAAGCCGTGCCGCAACCGCTCGTCGAAGGAGTGGCCGGTGTCCGGGGCCAGCGCGTGCACGACATGGCGCGGCGGCGTGGGAAGAGCACCGATCAGCCGGTGGGCGTCCTCCTCGTCACCGGGCCGGAAGACGAAACCGTGCTCGGCGTCCCCCTCGAAGGAGTCACCCGGGCGGGCGACCACCACATCCCCTTGCTCGTCGCGTATCCGCTCGGCCAGCTCCTCGCCGAGCCGGTCCGACGCGAGCACCAGCCAGGGGCCAGTCGTGTCGCCGGTCCCGGACGCCTCGGCGGGGCCCGCGTGATGCCGGCGCCACGCCGGCACATAGGTCCAGCGGCTGAGGTCGTCGGTCCGGCCGGTGTCCTCGGCCGGAGGGCCGAACAGGCCGTCGCCGACGGGGCCCACCCAGTACCGGCGGCGCTGGAAGGGATAGGCAGGCAGCGGCACGCGCCGTCTGCCTTCCCGGGCGACGGCGGTCCAGTCGATGTCCGCCCCGGCCGTCCACAGGCGTCCGAGCACACCGAGGAACCACGCTTCGGGGTGCTGACCGGCGTCGGGGCGCAGGACCTCCCGCGCGCTGTCCGCCGCCGGTGTCCGTCCGTCGTCGCCATGGCGGCACCCGAGCCGGCCCAGCGCGTCGAGAAGGCCGCGCCTCGCGGCGTCCGGCGTGGCGAGGGCGGGCGCGGCCGGGACGATCTTCCCGATGGCCTCCGCGAGCCCCTCCCACCACTGGTCCGGCGCCGCGAGCGCACTCTCCGGATCGAGGACCGCGACCGGTTCCCGCGAGCTCTCCTCCACGGCGGGCCAGTTGTCGGTGTCCGCCAGGGCGGTACGGGCCTGCGCCAGGTCCGCGCACAGGAAGGCGCGCCGGAGCGGGAAGAGCGTACGGGACTGCTGGAGGGTGAAGGCGACGTCACCGAGATCGAGGTCGGACCGCGTTTCGAGACAGTCGGCCAGATCGCGGGTCGCCTGGTCCAGGGCGGTCTCGTCCCGCGCGGACAGCACCAGCAGATGGGCGGCCGGGGCGCGTACCGCCGGCCGTTCGATCGTCGGAGGTTCTTCGAGCACCACATGGGCGTTGGTGCCGGCGAGCCCGAAGGAGCTGACCCCCGCCCGTCGTGGGTGCCGCTCGTCGGGCCAGGGCTGGTCCCGGGTGAGCACGGTGAATCTGCCGCGCTCGGCGGCCAGGGTGGGGTTCGGGTTCTCGTAGTCCGGGGTCGCCGGCAGCACCTTGTGCGAGAGGGCCATGGCGGCCCTGATCAGCCCGGCGGTGCCCGAGGCGCGGTCCAGGTGCCCGATGCTGGGCTTCAGCGAGCCGAGCACCACGGGGCGTTCCATGACCTTCGGGTAGGCACGGGCGAGCGCGGCAAGTTCGATGGAGTCCCCGAGCTGGGTACCGGTGCCGTGGCACTCGACGTAACCGATGGTCTCCGCCGGGACACCCGCGAACGAGATCGCCTGCTCCATGACCGCGGTCTGTCCGTCGACGCCCGGAGCCGTGAAGCCGGCACAGGCCCGGCCGTCGTTGTTGACGGCCGAGCCGAGGATCACCGCGTCGATGTGGTCCCCGTCGTCGATCGCCTCGGACAGCCGCTTGAGCAGGACGGCGGTGACTCCGCTGCCGTTGACGCTGCCGCGGGCACCGGAGTCGAAGGTGCGGACCTTCCCGTCCGGGGACAGGATGCCGCCTTCCTGGTAGACGTAACCGACTCCCTGCGGCAGCGGGATGAAGGCACCGCCGGCGATCGCGGCCTCGCACTCGAAGTTCAGGAGGCTCTGTACGGCGAGGTGCACCGCCACCAGAGAGGTCGAGCAGAACGTCTGCACCGTCATGCTGGGGCCGTTGAGACCCAGCTTGTAGGAGGCGAGGGAGGCGAAGGAGTCCCGCTCCAGGCCGGTCGCCATCATCAGCTCACCGCCGGGCTCGGCCAGGAGCCGGGGCGCCACATGACGTATGTAGTCCGGGTACCCGGAGCCCGCGAACACCCCGACCCGGCCCGGCATCCTGGTCGGCGGGTAGCCGGCCCGTTCCAGCACCTCGTAGGAGCATTCGAGGAACACCCGGTGCTGCGGGTCCATCATCTCGGCCTCAAGCCGGCTGAAGCCGAACAGACCCGCGTCGAACTCCTGGGCCGCCTCCAGCGGACCCGCGACCCGCACGTACGACGGGTCCGCGAGCTGCGCCGGACCGACACCGGCGTCGGCGAGCTCCTCCTCGGTCAGCGTCCGCAGCCCGGAACGGCCCGAACGCAGGTTGTCCCAGAGCTGGTTCACGCTTCCGGCGCCGGGAAACCGTCCCGCCATGCCGATGACAGCGACGGCGGCGTCGTAGTCGACCTCGTTGCCGGCCTCATTCATCGTTGTCTCCTCCTCGGCGGCTGCCGCGCCTGCGCGCCAGCTGCTGCTGCCTCTGCTTCGCCCGCTCCTGAGCCTGTGCCGACGCCGGTTCTGCCGTCGCTCCGTCGCTCTCCGGGGCGGGTACGGCGATCGCCGCCAGTGTCGCGACCGTGGGTGCCTGGTAGATCATGTGCGCGGGCAGATGGTCGAGTTCCAGCGCGCTCCGGACGGCGGCGACGATGCCGACGCCCAGCAGGGAGTTGCCGCCGAGGTCGAAGAAGTTGTCGTTGATGCCGACCTTCTCCACACCCAGGGCGTCCGCCCAGGTGTCCGCGATCACGGTCTCGGTCTCGGTGCGCGGCGGGACGTAGGGGCTGGACAGCTCGGGGCGCGGATAGCGGGTCTGGCCGCGCCCTTGCCGTGCGCCGGCCTGGATGTCGTTCATGGTGTAGTCGCGGCTGCCGCTCACCATGACGGAGAAGTCCTGGGTGGACACGAAGAGATGGTGCTCGGGCCTGGCCAGGGCCTGGTGCAGGGCGTGCCATCCTTCGTCGAAGCTGATGCCGAACCGGGCGCGGTGCTCCTCGTAGAAGGCCCGCAGAACGGGTTCGTAACCATCCAGGCCGGACTTCCAGCCGTTGTACTCCCACTCGCCCCAGCCGATCGCCATCACATTCGTCCCCGGCAGCGGATCGCTGCAGGCGTAGGCGTCGAGAAAGGCGTTGGCCGCGGAGTAGTCGGCCTGCCCGAGGGCACCGGTCACGGAGGCGACGGAGGAGAACAGGAGCAGGAAGTCAGGAGGAACGGGCAGGTCCCGTACGGCATCGGCCAGCGCGAGCGTCCCGGCCACCTTCGGGGCCAGCACCCGGTCCACGTCCTCCATGGTCTTGAACTGCATCATGCCCACGCCGGGCACACCGGCGGCATGGATGACACCGTTGAGTTCACCGAACTCCTTCACCGCGGCGGCCACCGCCTGGGCGGCGTCACCCGGCACGGAGACATCGCCCGCCACCGTCACGAACGCGCAGCCTGCGGCGTCCAGCCGCAGCAGCCCCTCGATACGGCGGCGTACCTCCTCCGTCGCGGAGGGATCGGCGAGAACGGCACTCCACTGCTCGCGCGGTGGCACCGGGGTCCGGCCCATCAGGACCAGACTGGCCCGGTACTCCGTGGCCAACCGTTCGGCCATGGCCAGACCGATACCGCCGAGACCGCCGGTGACCAGGTAGACGCCGCCCTCCCGGAGACCGGTGTCGAGCGCCGGGAGGTCAGTCGCCTCCGGCAGGTCGAGGGCGCGGAAGTCCCAGGTCCACGCCCGGCCGCCGCGCAGCGCGACCGTCTGGTTCCCCGGCTCGGTGCTCAGCTCCGTGATGAGCTGCCGTACGGGGGCGGGCTCGCCGAGCGGCAGGTCGACCGAGCGCAGGGTGACCCCCGGGCACTCCACCGGGATGATGGTGCACGGTCCGAGGACCGCGGCCCGTTCGGGACGGACGATGTCGTCCTCCGTCATCTGGTGGGCCCCCGCCGTGACGACGTCGAGCTTCCAGGGGCCGAACCCGACCTCGTGCGAGGCGCGTGCCAGGGCGATGAGTGTGTGGACGCCACGCCGCACGGTGTCATCGGCCGTGCTGTCGCGCAGGGTCCACAGGTGCACGACCCGCTCGGGGAGCCGGTCGCGCTTCTTGAGCGCGGTGAACAGCTCCAGCATGTCCTGGGTGTTGCCGGGCCTGATCCAGTAGGTGTCGCCGTCCTGGGCGAAGCCGTCTCCGGGGCGTACCAGCGTGACGCGCCTGCCGTCGTCCGACAGTTGCCGGCTCAACTCGCCGAGGATCCGGTCGCCGTCGCCGTCGTCGGTGAAGACGGTCCACTCGGTGCCCAGGTCGGCCATCGGCGGCAGCGGCGGGCGCTGTTGCCAGACGGGCAGATGGATCCAGCGCGACTCCGGCAGCAGCGGCAGCTCTTCGATCCCCTCGACGCCCTCGTGCGCGGGGCCGCCTCCGAGGGCGCCGGCGGAGGACGCCGACGACTCGGCGCCGAACCAGTACTCCTGGCGCTCGAACGGGTAGGTGGGCAGGGGGATCCGGCCGGGTGTGAAGTCGCGGCCCTTCTTGTGATACGCCTCCCAGTCGAGGTCGACCCCGCTCAGCCACAGTTCCGCCAGGCCCTCGGCGAGGGAGTGGTCGTCGTCCCTGGCCTCGGACGCCGCGGGCAGCGTGGAGACGATCAGCGGCCAGCGGGAGCGGTCGCAGTCGGCGTGGGAGCGGGCCATGGCACCCAGCGACCTGCCGGGACCGATCTCCAGCAGCACGGTGTCCTCGCGCTTGAGGAGGGCGGCGAGACCGTCCTCGAACTCCACCGGCGAGCACATGTGGCGGGCCCAGTATCCGGGGTCGGTCACCAGGTCGGCAGTCATCTCCGTGCCGGTCACGTTGGACAGACACGGACGGTCGGGGGCGTGCAGCGTGATGTTCTCGGCCACCCAGCGGGTCAGTTCCGCCGCCTTGGGCGCCAGCATGCGGGAGTGGAAGGCGTGCGTCGTACTCAGCTCGCGGCAGACGACGTCCTTCTCGCGCAGTTCCCGCGCCAGCTCGCGTACGGCGTCGGTGGGGCCGGAGACCACGCTCTGGCCGGGCGTACGCGCTCCCAGGTCGATGCCCCTGTCGTGCAGGTCGGGCACCCGCTCCCGCAGCTGAGCCGGGCTCAGGCCGACCGCCATCATGGAGCCGCCGGGCAGTTCGGAGATGAGTTCGGCGCGGTGGGCCACCAGCCGCAGGGCGTCGGACAGCGACAGCACGCCGGCCAGGCACGCGGCCACGTACTCCCCGACGCTGTAGCCGAGGAGGGCGGTCGGCTTGAGGCCCCAGTCCATCAGGGTGGCGGCCAGCGCGTACTCGGCGACGAAGACCGCGGGCTGGGCGACCCGGGTGTCGCCGAAGGGGTCGTCGGCGCCCGGCTCCGGTGTCCCGCGGCCCATCAGCGCGGCCAGGTCGCCGCCGCCCGCCGGTGTGTCGCGCGGGGCGACGAGCGGGGTGTGGACGTCGACATCCGTGTACTGGGCGAGGAGCCGCACACAGTGGTTCAGATGCCGGCGGAAGACGGGCTCGGTCCGGTACAGATCGCCGACCATGCCGGAGTAGTGCTCGCCCACACCGGCGAAGATCAGGGAGACCTCACGTCCGTGGGTGTTGTCGGTCCTGGCCAGCACGCCGGCCTTCGCGGCGGACTCGCCGGTGAGGGCCGCGGCGCCCGCGGAAGCGGAGTCGGTGACGCACACCCGGCGGTGCCGGAAGAGGGAGCGTCCGACCTGGAGGGTGTAGGCCGCGTCGCCGAGTGCGGGGCCGCCGGACTCGGCCCGCAGCTCCTCGGCGAGCCGGGTGCCCTGCTCCCCGGCGGCGGACTCGGTCTTGGCGGACAGCGGCAGGAGATGCCAGCGCCGGGGGTCCACGGGGCGCGGACGCGGGTCCGGTGCCTCCTGAAGGACCAGATGCACATTGGTGCCGCCCATGCCGAGGCCGTTGACACCGGCGATCCGGGGCCGGCCGGGCTGCTTGCTCCAGCGGACCGGGTCGCCCGCGACGTAGAACGGACTGCGGTCGAAGCCGATCTCGGGGTTGGGCTTCTCGAAGTTCAGGGAGCGCGGGATCTGGTCGTGCCTGAACGCCTGCACGACTTTGATCAGCCCGGCGACGGTGGCGGCGCGGTCCAGATGGCCGATGTTCGTCTTCACCGAGCCGATCGCGCAGTAGTTGCGGTCCGTCAGCTCCTGGCCCGTCCGGGCGAGCTCCGCCGACTTGAAGGCGCGGGCGAGGGCGGCGACCTCGATCGGGTCGCCGAGCTGGGTGGCGGTACCGTGAGCCTCGACGTACGAGACGTCCCGAGGGGACACATCGGCGTCGGCCAGAGCCGCCGAGACCGCGGCGGCCTGTCCCACGACGCTGGGCGCGGTGTAACTGAACTTCGAGGCACCGTCGTTGTTCATGGCCGAGCCACGGATCACCGCGAGCACGTTGTCCCGGTCGGCGATCGCCTGGCGCAGCCGTTTCAGTACGACCACGCCCGCGCCGTCACCGAAGTTGCCGCCCTGCGCCTGGGCGTCGAAGGTCCGGATACGGCCGTCCGGCGACTCCATGCCGCCCTCGAAGTACATGTGGCCGACCCGGTCGGGGACCCGGATGCACACTCCGCCGGCCAGCGCGATCTCGCACTCGTCACGCCTGAGGCTCTGGCACGCCAGATGCATGGCGGTCGCGGAGGTGGAGCAGAAGGTCTGGACGGACACCGCGGGACCCGTGAGGTCGAGCCGGTAGGCGATGACGGTGGACAGGGCGTCCTTGTCGTTGCCGATCATCAGCTCGTACGGGTCGAACTCATGCGTGTGCGGACCGAAGAGCCGGCTCATCATGTACATACTGACGTTGGCTCCGGCGAAGAGACCGACCCGTCCCCGGGAATCCGGGCTGCCGTAACCGGCGGTCTCCAGCGCCTCCCAGACGCATTCCATGAATATCCGCTGCTGGGGGTCGGCGATCTCCGCCTCGCGGGGGCTGTAGCCGAAGAAACGTGCGTCGAATCCCCCGATACCGTCAAGGACAGGACGCACCTTCACATAGTCCGGGTGCTCCACCATTTCGCGCGGGACGCCGGACTCGATCAGTTCCTCGTCGGTGAATTGCGTGAAGGATTCGACGCCGTTCGCCAGATTCTCCCAGAGGAGGTTCGTGTCCGGGGCGCCCGGAAAGCGCCCCGACATGGCGATCACCGCGATGTCGTGGTCACGTATCAAATGTTCCAACGTCCCGGTTCCCCTCGCACACCCTGCCCGACAACGGTCGATGAAGCAGGAGTCTGCAACGGTTCACCGCCGAACTGTCCAGTCGCTCCGGTGGCAGCATGCTGACGTCCACAAGAGGCCACCGGGCCCCTTCCGGGGACCCGCCGATCTCTCTTGACACGCCTTTCCGGCAGGACCAAGTCTTTCCGGACGAGAGGACGGAGGAAGCCATGGCCGTGATCGGCGTGGTAGGCGCGGGCATCATGGGTACGGGTGTGGCGCAGGCGGCGGCTCAGTCGGGCCACCAGGTCGTACTGACGGATCTGGACGCCCAGACGCTCGACAGGGCGCGGAGCGCCATCGAGCACAACTGCCGTATGAGCCGGCTGCTGGGCGGTCCCGCGGTGGACACGGAAGCTGTGCTGGATGCCATTGAATTCTCCAGTGATCTGAAGGCGCTTGGGTCGGCCGGGATTGTTGTGGAGAACATCACCGAAAAGTGGGATCTCAAACGGGAGTTGTACCCGAGGATCGACGCCGTATGCGATCCGGAGTGTGTGTTCATAGCCAACACATCAGCGATTCCCATCACCCGGATCGCGTCGGCGACCAGCCGCCCCGACCGGGTGGTCGGCGTGCATTTCATGAATCCGGTTCCGTTGAAGAACGTGGTGGAGCTCATTCCGGGGCATCACACGTCCGAGGAGACTCTGCGACGGACCAGGGAATTCCTCGACTCCATGGGGAAGGTGCCGGTCCAGGTGCGGGACGCGAGTGGTTTCGTCTCGAACCGCGTCCTGATGCTGACCATCAACGAGGCCGCTTTTCTGGTGCATGAGGGCGTCGCCACCGCGCAGGCGGTGGACGAGGTGTTCCGGGGTTGCTTCGATCACCCGATGGGGCCGCTGGAGACCGCCGATCTCATCGGGGTCGACACCATCCTTCTCAGTATCGAGGTCCTCCACGACAGCTTCGGGGACAGCAAGTACCGGCCGTGCCCCCTCTTGAAGGAAATGACGGACGCGGGACTGCACGGCCGTAAGACAGGACAGGGGTTCTACTCCTACGCGACGCCGACACCAGTGGGAGCCTGACCATGCCCGACAGCCCTGCCGACCGGATCCGCGCCTTCATCGGCGGACGCTTTCCGGACATCACCTTCACCGACGACGAGGACATCTTCGCCCTCGGGTTCATCAACTCGCTCTTCGCCATGGAACTGGTGATGTTCATCGAGAAGGACATCGGAGTCACCCTGCCGAACGAGGAGTTGAAGTTCGACAGCTTCCGTACCGTCACGGCCATGGCCTCGCTGATCGGCCGTCAGGCGGCGGACAGCCGACCATGACACCCGCCTCCGGTGACGTGATCGCCGTACACGACCGTACGACCGCGCGTCTCTTCGCCGACACACACATCCGGCCCTACGCCGACGAGTGGGACCGGAGCGGACAGGTGCCCGACACGCTGCTCGACGCGGTGTCGGCGGCCGGCCTGTGGGACCCGTTCCCACCCGCGCCCGCCCAGGGCGCGGATGTCACGTTCGGAACGCTCGCCGAGATCCACGAGGAGATCGGGCGGGCCTGTTCCTCCGTACGGAGTCTGCTCACCGTGCACACCATGGTGACCTTCGCCGTACGGCGCTGGGGCACCGCCGAGCAGAAGGAACGCTGGCTTCCCGAGCTGGCCGCGGGACGTGTCACCGGAGCCTTCTGCCTGACCGAACCCGAGGTGGGAAGCGACGCCACCGCCGTGACCACCACCGCCCTGCGCAAGGGCGGCGGCTGGGTGCTGAACGGCACCAAGACCTGGATCACGGGCGGCCAACTGGCGTCCCTGTTCCTCGTCTTCGCCCGTGGCCCCGGCGGCGTCGTGGCCCTCCTCGTCGAGCGGAACGCACCCGGCGTCGAGATCACGCCGATCGACGGCATGCTGGGCACCACGGCCGGCATGCTGGCCACGGTGGAACTGCGCGAGGCGCACGTGGGGCCGGACGCGCTGCTGGGGCCGGAGGCCTTCGCCACCGGGATGGTGCTCACCGGAGTACTCGACCTCGGGCGGCTGAGTGTCGCGGCGGGGTCCGTCGGCATCCTCCAGGCCTGCCTCGACGCGTGCACCGCCAGGACCGCCCGACGGGAGGTCGGGGGAGTGCCGCTGCGTGAACGTCAGCTGATCCGGGCGAAGATCTCCGACATGGTCACCGACGTCACGGCGGCCCGGCTCCTGTGCGCGGAGGCCGCCCGGCTCAAGGACGCCGGCGAGGCAGAAACGATCATGACGACCATGATGGCGAAGTACTTCGCCTCGACCGCGGCGGCACGCCATGCCTCCGAGGCCGTACAGATCCATGGAGCCAGTGGCTGCGCACCAGGCAGCCCCGTCGCCCGGTACTACCGGGACGCCAAGGTGATGGAGATCATCGAGGGCAGCTCGGAGATCCAGCGACTGACCATCGCCGACGCCGCCTACCGAACGGCAATGAACCCATGACTGATTCCCTCTCCGACGACACGAACGCCCGCCGCGCCAGGATCAAGTGCGTGGTCTGGGACCTCGACAACACGCTCTGGGACGGCATACTCCTGGAATCCGGGGACGCGGCCGACGTCCGGCCCTTCCCGCGGGTCGTCGAGCTGATCCGGCTTCTCGACCAGCGGGGCATCCTGAACTCGATCGCCAGCAGGAACGACGAGCAGGCGGCCATGAAGCGGCTCGCCGCCCTCGGACTCGCCGATCTGTTCGTCTATCCCCAGATCGGCTGGAATCCCAAGTCCGAGTCGGTCGCCGAGGTCGGCAGGTCGCTCAACTTCGCCACCGACGCGCTGGCTTTCGTGGACGACGACGCCTTCGAGCGGGCCGAAGTGGCCCACTCCCTGCCCGATGTGTTCTGTCTGTCTCCGGCCGACCTCGACGGCGTCGCCGAACTCCCGGAGTTCATGCCGCGTTTCGTCACCAGCGAGTCCGCACGGCGGCGCGAGATGTACCGCAGCCAGACCGTACGTGAGTCGCGTGAACAGGACTTCGAAGGCACCCCGGACGAGTTCCTGGCCGAACTGGAGATGGTCTTCACCATCCGCAGGGCGGAGGTCGACGACCTCCAGCGGGCCGAGGAACTGACCGTCCGCACCAACCAGCTCAACTCGACGGGCCGCACCTACTCCTACGAGGAACTCGCCGAACTGGCCACCAGTTCACAGCATGTCCTCCTGGTCGCCAGTCTCTCGGACCGGTTCGGCGACTACGGCACCATCGGTCTGGCCCTGGCCGAACGGGGCACGCCCCACTGGCACTTGAAGCTTCTGCTGATGTCGTGCCGCACGATGTCACGCGGTGTCGGGACGATTCTGCTGGGGCATGTCATGGCGCTCGCCAGGGAGGCGGGCGCGGAGGCACTGCGCGCCGACTTCGTCGAAACAGGCCGCAACCGGATGATGCGCATCACCTACGCCTTCGCCGGCTTCAGCGAGATCGACAAGGACGAATCCCGGCTCGTCCTGGAGTCGGACCTGTCCCGCATCCAGGAGCCGGCCCCCTACATCAGAGTGATCGTCGAGTCCTCCGCGGAATCCGGGCCTTCGGGGATCCCCGCAGAAACAGGAGTCACACCGTCATGAAGCCCGCGGCACGCCCCCTGGTGATCTCGCCCCGTTACCAGGGCCTTGACCAACTGACCAAGCGGGTCCGGCTGGCCGAGCGGCTCGGTGTGGACCAGGTCTGGCTGGAGCAGCAGCCCGATCAGCGGGACGCGCTGCTGACGGCCGCCGCGTATCTGGAGGCAGCCCCGTCCATCACGGTCGGCACCGCCGTCCTCCCCGTGTACGCGCGCCATCCCGTCGCGATGGCCCAGGCCGCCGCGACCATCGACGAGTTGTATCCGGGACGGTTCGTCCTGGGCATCGGCTACAGCCATAAATTCGTCAACGAGTATGTGCTGGGGCTCAGTCAGGGCAAGCCGATCGGAGTCATGCGGGAGTACACGGCCATCGTCACCGGCCTGCTGAACACCGGCGAAATAGGCTTCGAGGGAGAACACTTCACGGCTCACGCCCAGTACACCGGGGGCCGGGGCGCCGTCCCGCTCCATCTCGCGGCGCTGCGCCCGCAGATGATCCGGCTGGCCGTGCAGATGACCGACGGAATCGTGATCTGGCTCGCCTCACCGCGCTACATCAGAGAGCGGATCATGCCGGTGATACGGGAAGCCTGCGCCGAGTTCGGGAAGGACCCGGACAGCTTCTCCGTCGTCACCATCCTTCCCTCCTACACGGGGGACAACGAGGCCGACCAGATCGCCGGCTGGGAGAAGTCCGCAGCGTCCTACCGCATGCTCCCCTACTACCGGCACGTCCTGGAGGCGTTCGGGAAGCCCGATCCCCGCGAGTTCGCGCTGATCGGCTCCCGGGCCCAAGTGCGGGAACGGCTGGCCGAGTTCCGGGAACTGGGCTGTGTCCCGGTGCCGTCCCCGATGCCCGGCTCCGAGGAGGAGTTCGTTCAGACGGTGGAGGCCGTGTACGGCGACGCCTAGGCCGTGTCCGGTGGCGTGTCTTGGATCAGGCCCTGGATGTCCCCCGCCCCGCAGGCGGCCCCGGGAAGAATTGGTTGATCATGGAAAGTACGGAGTCCCCGGTGGCCGGGCTACGGGTCCCTCTTGGACAGGGCGAGTGGCTCGTATGGCGTGACTTCGCCGTACGCAGCTCGGGATTCCCGCTGTCCCGGCTGACCTCCACCGCCGACGAGATGTGCGGCGCCCTCGCCGACAAATACGCCGAAGACCCCGCCGCCGAGGCGGAGTTCCGCGCGTACTGGCCGACGGCCCTGGAGCGGAGCTGCCGGCGCATGCTGGAGAACGTCGAGTCCGGCGGCGTCCGGCAGGCTCTCCTGTGGCAGAGTCCCGGGGCTCTGGACCGCGTGGTCACCTGGCTGCACGACAGCGTCGGCAAGGGAAGCTATCTGCGGAACAGACGCCAGAAGCGGGACGAACTCACCCTCGTCAAATACCTCCAGCGCTACCACACGAAGAACGAGACGATCGGCTTCTTCGGACCGGTGGCCTGGGGAACCTTCGCCGGCCCCGGGGAGGAGTGCCGTGCCGTACCCGGGCCGCGGCTGTTCAAGGACCGGTCGGTCATCTTCGAGGTCTGGGCCCTCGCGGCTCTGGGCGATACCTTCGCCGGTGACATCGAGATCCGCCGGCATCTGCCACCGGCGCTGTCACCCCAAGTGGCCCTGCACGGGCGGGCCGTGCTGCGTTCCGATGCCCCGATGCTCGTACTCGACCGTACGCAGGCACTGGTCTGCGCGCTCTGCGACGGCCTGCGTACTCCCCGAGAGATCGCCGACGAGCTGACGCGTGCCGGCGGGACGACGCGCGTGGGTGACGGTGCGGTGGTGGCGCCGGACGCCGGTGATCCCGTCGACGCGGTCCTGGAACACCTCGACGCCCTGGTCGGCAAGGGCGTCGTCAACTGGGGTTTCGACATCCCGCCCAGCCCGGACGCCGCGGCGGCCCTGCGCGACCAACTGAGCGGGCTCCCCTCGTCGTACGGCCGGGACAGGGCTCTGGCCACACTCGGCGAACTGGACCTGTCGCGCCGCGACCTGCCCTGGTCGGACGTCCCCGCGGCACAACTGGAAGCGGCGCTGAACGGTCTCGACGCCCAGTTCACCGAGGCCACCGGGGCGGCCGCGTACCGCGATTCGGGTCACGCCGCCAAGGGGCGACGCGTGGTGATCGAGGACTGCGCCCGCGATGTCGATGTCACCATCGGCACCGGGTTCCTCGACGGGACCGCTGCGGCGATGCGGCCTCTGCTGGACAGCGCCCGGTGGCTGATGCACCGCCTGGGCGACGCCTACACGACCGTCCTGGACGACACCTTCACCAAGCTCGGCGGTGGGCAGGGACAGGACGTACCCCTGTCGCAGCTGACGGCGCTGGCGATACCGGAGATCCAGACGGGCGCCGCCGACGCTCCGGTGATCGCCGAATTCCAGGACCGCTGGCGCGAGGTACTGGAGTACAACCCGCTCCGGGCCAGACAGGACTACCGCACGGAGGAGATCCGGGACGCGGTCACCAAGGTGTTCGGCACACCTCAAGGCGCCGTGCTCCCCTGGCACTCGGCCGCCTACCACAGTCCCGACCTCATGATCGCCGAGGATGCCGGCGCCGGTGGGACCTTCGCCGTCATGGGGGAGATGCATCTCTCCCAGGTGAGCCACAACTCTCGCAACTTCAGTCGGTTCCACCCCGATCCGGAGCGTCTGGTCGCCGCCGGGGACGAGCATGAGCACCCGACACCGTGGCATGTCCCGCTGTATCCGCGCAGCGTGGACAACCTCACCTCGCACTGGTACCCGACACCGGAACTGCAATCCCGGCGGCACACCTATCTGTCGTTCGGCCCGCGCTGCGGTGCCCGGCCGGCTCCCCGTGACCTCACCGTACGAATCGACGCACTCGCCGTCCGCAGATCGCCGCAGGGTCTGATCACGGTGCGCACGGACGGCGGCGGACCCCACGGGCACGGCACGCCGCTGCTCGAAACCGTGGCCGAGATGCTGGTCCAGCGCGCGACCGACCACTTCAGGCTCATGGCTCCCCTGGAGCACACGCCACGGATCACCATCGGAAGGCTCGTTGTCGCGCGGGAGACCTGGCGGCCTCTCGCGGCCGGCGTCCCCGTGGGCAAGGGGACCGACGAGGCCGCGGCGTTCGCACGCCTCCGGCAGTGGGCACGCAGGCTGGGCATGCCCCGGCACATGTTCTGGCGCGTCCCCTGGGAGTCCAAGCCCATCTACCTGGACTTCGCCAACCCCCAGTTGGTGGGCCTGTTCGCCATGACCCTGCGGCGCGCCAAAGCGGGCGACGGCCACCGCGTCACGCTCACCGAAATGCTTCCGCGCCCCGACCAGCTGTGGCTGCGAGACGCCGGGGGCAGCACTTACACCAGCGAGATCCGGCTGGTGGCCGTCGACAACTCACGGAATTTCTAAGGCATTCGAGGGGGAACACGTGTCACAGGCGAGCATCCCCGACGGCACCGCGCAACTGGCCGGCCCCACGGTCGAACGCGGCGCCCCGTACGGCATTCCAGGGCTGCTGCGTGCCACCCGGCTCCGGCAGCCCGACACGGTCGCGTGCGAGGAGAGCGGGGGACGGTCCCTGACCTACGCCGAACTCGACGCGCTCAGCGATGCTTTCGCGGACGACATCCTGACCGCGACCGGCGGGGAGACCGGCCCCGTCGCCCTCGTACTGCCCCGTGGCGCCGACATGCTCACCGCCTTGTTCGGCGTCCTCAAGGCGGGCTGCTGGTATGTGCCGTTCTCGCTGGACGAGCCGGCGGACCGGCTCGTACCGATGCTGCGTACCGCTCGTCCGCTCCTGGTCGTCGGCGGCGCGGAACACACCCACGCGGCGTTCCAGGACTCCGGGATCCCCCGGCTCGCCGTCCGCCGGGACCTCGGCGGGGCCCCGCGTCCGCCACGGGATCTGCCGAAGGCGGCCCCGGACCAGCCCGCGTATCTGATGTTCACCTCCGGATCGAGCGGCACGCCCAAGGGAGTTCTGCAAGGAGCCGGCGGTGTGGTCAACCGCGTCCTGTGGCAGGTGGAGCGTTACGGCTTCTCGCGCGACGACCGGATCCTGCAGAAGACCCCGTACACCTTCGACGTGGCCGGATGGGAGTTCTATGTGCCCGTGGCCGCCGGCGCCCGCACGGTGGTGCTGCCCGAGGGGGACCACCGGGACCCGATGCGCCTCACCCGGTTCATCCGTGAACACGCCATCACGGCATGCCATTTCGTACCGTCCATGCTGACGGAGTTCCTGCGGGTGGCGACACCCGGCGACGTCTCGTCGGTGCGCCACGTCTTCGCCAGCGGAGAGGCTCTGCCCGCGCCCCTGTGCGCCGCCTTCCACGAGGTCTTCGAGGCGGCGGAACTGACCAATCTGTACGGGCCCACGGAGGCGGCCATCGAGGTGTCGTACTGGCCGGTGCCCCGCTCGCTCACCGCCGGTGACCAGGTCCGCATCGGACGGCCGGTCGACAACACCACCCTGCATGTCATGGACGAGGACGGCCGGCCGGTCTCCCTCGGCACGCCGGGTGAACTGTGGATCGGCGGGACGCAGGTCGCGCTGGGATACGTGGACCGTCCCGAGGCGACGGCGAGGGCCTTCCCCGAGATCGACGGGCGGCGCTTCTACCGGACCGGTGACCTCGCCCAAGTCGTGGACGGCGAGATCCAGTTCCTCGGACGCGCCGACCACCAGCTCAAGGTCCGGGGTGTCCGGGTCGAGGCCGCGGAGGTGGAGCGCGCCCTGCTGAGGCATCCGGCGGTGAAGGACGCCGTCGTGGCCGCCGTCACCGCGGACGGCGCGGCTGGCGCGGACGGCGCGGAATTCCTGGCGGCGCTCACCTCCACGCACCCCGAAGCGCGCCCGGAGGCGGGGGAGTTGCGGACCCATCTCCGGGGTCTCCTGCCGGCGGCCTTCGTCCCCGCCGGCTTCCACTGGCTCCCGTCGATACCGAAGCTCACCTCCGGCAAGTCCGACCGGGGCGCGGTCGGTGAACTGCTGCGTTCCTGGTGGGCCGTGACGGAGCGCCCGGCCGAGGAGGAACCGGGGAGCGATCCGCTCGGCGCCCTGTGGTGGTCGGCCCTGCCCGCCGGCCAGGCCGGGGAGGAGGACCAGGGCTTTCTCAGCATGGGCGGCCACTCGCTCCAGGCCGTACGGCTGACGGGACGCATCCGCGCCGAACTCGGCGTGGAGGTGCCGCTGTCGCTGCTGCTGTCGGACAACACCTCGCTGGCCGGCTTGCGGGCGGCCGTCCGGACGGCGGCACCCGGGGGCGGGCCGGCGGCCCCCGACGTCCTCACCGGTCCGGTCCCGCTCGCCGCCGGACAACGGGCGCTGTGGCTCATCAGCAGTCTGCACGGGGACCGGGCCGCGGCGTACAACGTGGTCGGCGCGGTGCGGCTGGCCGGCCGTGTCGACGTCGCCGCCCTCACGTCGGCGCTGGAAGATGTGACGGTCTGTCACCAGGCCTTCCGCATACGTGTCGTGGAGAGACCCGACGACGAGCCCGCGCTCGAAGAGGTACCCGACGCGCGTGCGGCGCTCACCGTGCACGACACCACGGACCGGCTGTCCGAGGACCGGATGACCGAGTTCGTCCGCCGGGTCGCCGGTATCCCGCTGTCCCTGTCCCAAGCACCGCTCATGGCCGTCGGGTTGCTGCGCGGGCGAGGCGACGACGAGGCGCTTCTCGTCCTGTCCCTGCATCATCTGATCGCCGACCAGCACACGCTCGATCTGGCGCTGCGGGATCTGGCCACGGCGTACCGGGGCAGGTCGCACGAGGCCACGCCGTCGCTGCCTCCGGCGCTTTCGCCGGCTCCCGCGCCTTTGCCGCCCCCGGCCCCTTCCCCGCCTCCGGCACCCGCCTCGGCACCCGCCCCACCTCCCGCACCTTTGCTTCCTCCTGCGCCCGGCTTCCTCGGCCACGCGGCTGTCCGGGCCGACACCGGCCGCCTCACGAGCGACCTCACCTACTGGAAGAAGCTGCTCGGCGACGCGCCGACCGATTCCGCACTGCCCTTCGGACGCCCCGGTGGGCAACCATCGAGTTTCGCCGGCGAAAGCGTCACCCTGCGGCTGGACAGCGCGGACAGCGGACGCGTCGACGCGTTCTGCCGCGACCACGCAGTGACACCCTTCAATCTCTTCGTCACCGCCCTCGCGACGGTGGTACGGGGCTGGATCGGGCGCGACACGTTCGTCCTGGGAATCCCGGTCTCGCGGCGCCGGACGGCTGACCAGGACGAACTGGCCGGTTTTCTTCTCAACACCGTGCCGCTGCTGCTCACCGCGACCTCCGGCACCACCCCGGCGATGCTGCTCCGGCAGGTACGCAGCCGTCTCACCGAAGCGGTCGAGCACTCCACCCCGGACTTCGAGGCGATCGTCCGGAGCCTGGAACTGCCGACCCGCCCGACGGACAACCCCCTGTTCCGGATCTGGGTCAACGACCTGTCCCAGGCGGAGCCCGTACCGGCGTTCGATCCGCTGAAGGCCACAGCCTTCCGGGCGGCAGGGCACGCCGCGCTCTTCGACGTCAACTTCTACATCCGGCGCGAACCGCACTACACAGTGGAAGCGATCGTGGCGTCCGACCGCCTGCCGGTGGACATCGCCGACCATCTGCTCGACCAGACCCGGCACGTCCTGCGCCAGATCCTGGACAGCCCCTGCCTCCCGCTGAAGAGGATCACTCTGGCGCCCGGCGCCCCTGAGGCGTCGGTACCGATGCCCCCGGCCGAGGGGGAGAGGAACGACAGCGTCGTAAGCCGGATACGGACCATCGCCGCCCGCACTCCGTCCGCTCCCGCCGTCAACAGCCCTGCGGAGGGCATCGGTTGCGGCTACGAGGAACTCCTCACCCACGCGGACGGAGTCTCAACCGCCCTGAAAGCAGCGGGAGTCGGACCGGGTGACCCCGTGCTGCTGCACGGCCGTCGAAGCGCCGCCCTGGTCTGGGCGCTCCTGGGTGTCTGGGGAGCCGGTGCGGCACCCGTACTGACGGACGCCTCGTTGCCTCCAGAGGTCGTGAACCAGTACCGCGACCTGGTCGACCCCGTCGCGGAAGTCACCATCCGCCCGTCCGCGACCCCCGCGTGGAACGTCACCGCCCTACGGGACAGGGGCGACACCTCCACCGGTCGGGGACTGCCCTCCCTGTCACACGTCCTGTTCACCTCTGGAACCACCGGCACCCCGGCGGCGGTCGTGGCCTCCCACGCGGCCCTCACCCACAACCTGGACTGGTACCGCACTTTCATCGGCCCTTCGGCTTCGGACCGCGTCGCCCTGCTCGGAGGGCTGGGGCACGACCCCCTCCTGCGTGACATCCTCGTACCGCTGCTGTCCGGCGGCACGCTGGTGGTTCCGCCGCAGACCGCCCTGGCCACACCGCGTGCCCTGTTCGACTTCCTCCGCCAGGAGCGGATCACTCTTCTGCACGGCACGCCGGCCCTGCTGGAAATGATCGCGGCGGGCCACGAGGAACAGCCCGCACACCGCCTTGACGCTCTGCGCTCCGTCCTCTCCTGCGGCGCACCCCTCACGGCCGGACTCGCCCGCAGAGTCCGTGAGTTCACCGACGCCCGGCTCATCAACGGGTACGGAGCCACCGAGACGCCGCAGATCGCGTCGTGTCATGTCGTCGCGGAGAGCGCCGGGAAGGTCGACCCGCGCCTGTCCGACGAGGAAGCCCTGCCCGTCGGCACCGGCGTCGCCGGAGCACAACTGCTGGTGGTGGACGAAGGGGGCGCGCCCTGTGCTGTCGGGCAGCGGGGGGAGGTCGTCGTACGCGGCCCCCATCTCGCGCTCGGCTATCTCACCGACGACCGCGACGCCGACCGCCTCTCGGGCCACACCTTCCACACCGGTGACCTCGGCCGCCTGGACCCCGACCACAACATCCGCCTCGACGGCCGCGGCGACCGTCTGGTCAACGTCAACGGTTTCCGTATCGCCCTCGCCCAGATCGAGGACGCGGCGCTCCGACACCCGGACATCCACCGTTCCCGGGCCCTGCTCGCCCCAAGCCCCCTCGGCGACCGACTGGAACTGCACGTGACCCCCCGGCCCGAAACCTCACTCACCGGCCCGGACGTACGCCGCCACCTGTCGGCCGTCCTTCCTCCCCACGCGATGCCGTCGGCCATCACCGTCGGCGACCAACTCCCCGCCCCCGGCCGCCACAAGGCCGCGGGCGCCTTCCGCCGGACGGCACCCCCGCCCACTCCGTCCGCCGAAAGCACCCCACTGCTCGCGGAGTTCGCGGCCCTGGCCCATGAAGCGCTCGGCACCCCGATCGACGTCGACGGCAACTTCTTCGACGTCGGCCTCACCTCGATCACCCTGCTCCGCTTCCACCGACTGGTGACGACCCGGCTCGGCCTCGATCTCCCGGTCTCGGCGCTCTTCACCTACCCCAACCTCCGCACCCTCGCCCACCACGCCCACCACCCCACCCACCCCGAGGCGCTTCCCCCCAGAAAACGCCCCCACCCCACCTCCTCCGCATCCCGCCGCCGCGCCTTGCGAACCCTCCTCACCCACCCGAACACCCCAGAAGCCCCGTAGGGTCTGTCGAACCAGACCATGAGCCGTACGTTCTCCGGGTCGTGCAGTTCGCCGAGCGTTCGCATCACTTCCCAGACCGGCCCCAGTGGGCGGTGTCTCCGGTGACCACGCGACGGCTGCGTGCGCCGGACTCATCGGTCTCGTCCCAGTTGGCGGCGCTCAACTCGGCCCAGGTGATCCAGGTGGTGCCATGGACGTACGTGGGCCCGCCGTGGCCGGCGAAGTCGGCGCGTACCCCGTTGGAGGCGTCCCCGGGCAGTCCGCGCTCTTCGGCCAGCGGCCGGAACCCGAAGCTGTTGCGCACCCCGAAGAGGCAGGCGAAGGCCGAACCGCCGGCACCGCCCGAGGAGAAGACGGACTCGCCATGGCGGAGCGAGCGGTTCGCCAATCGCGTCCGAGCGCGGCACGCCACGGTCCACGCGCTGCTGGAAGCCGGCCACAGCTGCCGCTCCATCGGGCGTCAGCTCCAGATGACCCACCGCACCGTCAAGAGCCTCGCCGACGCTGCGAAGCCGGAAGACCTCTTCCGCGGCCAGTGGCAGCACAACAGGACCTCCGTCCTCGACGAGTACAAGCCCTACCTGGACGAACGTTGGGACGAGGGCTGCACCAACGCCTGGAAGCTCTGGGAGGAGATCGTTCCCTTGGGCTATCGCGCCAGCTACGGCCGGGTCAGCGCCTACCTTCGAGAGAAGCGCACCTCGCCACGGCCGGTCACCGCGCAACCGCCGGCGCCCCGCGTGGTGACGAGATGGATCCTCAGCCGACCCGAGACGCTGACCGAGATCGAACAGCTCCGGCTCAGGGCCGTCCTGGCCAACTGCCCCGAACTCGATGCCCTGACCGCTCACGTCCGGTCCTTCGCCCACATGCTCACCGAGCGCCAGGCTGAACGACTCCCGCAGTGGCTCGACGCCGTCCGCCAGGACGACCTGCCCAGCCTCCACACTCCCGCAACCGGCATCGACCGAGACCGCGACGTGGTCATCGCCGGCCTGACGCTGCTGCCCTGGAACTCCGGAGTCGTCGAAAGCCACGTCAACCGGATCAAAATGCTCAAGCGCCAGATGTTCGGCCGCGCAGGCTTCCAACTTCTAAGCAAACGGGTCCTGCTCGCCCCGTAGCCATGTTGTCAGTCCCTGATGCGAGGATCCGGGCGACCTTACACAAAGGAGATCAGCATGGGCACCTGGGACACCGGCCCCTTCGACAACGACACAGCCGCAGACTTCGCCAACGCTCTCGACGACACCGAGCCCGAGGCGCGCGAAGCCCTGATCCGAGGCGTCCTCATCCGGACGATCGACGCCACCGGCTATCTCACGGAAGCAGAAGAGGCGGTGGCCGCCGCTGCACTCATCGCGGCGCAATGCCCGGGAGGCGAACCCGTCGACATGCCCTACGGCCCGGAAACACCCATGCCCGTGTTCCCTTCCGACCTTCGGGCACTCGCCGACGAAGCCCTCGCCCGCATCGCCGGCGACGAGGACGGGCCGGCCTCAACCTGGGTCAGCCAAGAGGACTGGAAGCAGTGGCGGTCCATACTCACCCGCCTTCGCGCAGTGCTTGCCCCGCCCCCACCCTCCATCACTCTCTTCGACGTCCAGCCATAACGGAGCGTCACTCGGCACCGAAGCTGAGCCAGAACCGTTCTCGTGAACAAAGCCAGTCCCCCTCAACGGTCGTGAGAGGGACCACTGTTGCTTGTGCTTCCGGCACTCAGGAGACCTGGTGGTCGAGCTTTCCGGCCCCGGCGGTGGACACAAACCGGGACCATGCACCGCGCGGGATGGCCAGGATTGGGCCGCTTCGATCCTTGGAGTCGCGTACGGCGACGCTGTCCTGCATTGAGGCAACCAGTTCAGAGGCTTGTTGCTCGTCTCAGCGTTAATGGGATTTCAACCTTTGGGCCAGGTGGTACACGAAGTCCGGTGTTTCTTCCGGGGTGAGAGCGTGGCTGGACATCTCGTCCCAGCGACGCGTGAACCGCTCGTACTCGCGCGGCTTGTCGGACGTGGCGACAGCGCCCCACGCCGTATCGACCTGAACCAGTGGGCGGAGCCCTTCTCCCAGGTCGAGAATCGCGAAATCGTGGGCCGCGCGGTATCCAGTCCCCTTCCCCCTCCAGGGGAAGCACCCGAATCTGGACGTGATTCAACCTGGAAAGCATGGCCAGTTCTTTCCGCTGCCCGCGCATCACTTCTTCGCTTCCCACGGTCGCGCGGACGGCGTACTCGGTGAGAATGGCACGTACGCGTACGGGCTCAGGTTGACGCTGGAGCACCCGGCGCTTGCGCTCCATGCGCAGCTCGGCATGGGTTCTGACGAACTCCGTGGTGGTCTCTTCGACCGGCGGGCCGGTCTCGTAGATCTGGCGGGCGTAGCCCTGGGTTTGCAGGAGCCCGTGCACGCCCGTCGATGAATGAGCCGGTTCAAGCGCAACGTCGAGCCGCGCCAAGGCAGCCAAGACGAAGGTGGCGGTCGCTCCTTGGGCCGACCGGAGCTGTACGCCGGTCACTCACGGCGCGGGGCAGCGTCGCCGGGCCCCGACCTGCGCGCCCGTGCTGGAGTAACTCCTCGGTGGGCCGCGTGGTGGCGGTGTGACCTGGCCGAAAGCAGCCGTGTGCGGGCGGGAGGGCGGGGAAAATCATGTGGCCATGCCGAACAACGTGTACTTCGACATAAGGTCCGACAACCAGCCCCTCGGGCGAATCGTGTTCAAGCTGTACGACGACGTGGTGCCCAAGACCGCCCGCAACTTCCGGGAGTTGGCCACAGGCGAGCACGGCTTCGGCTACGCCGGGTCGCCCTTCCACCGGGTCGTCCCCGGCTTCGGGCTCCAAGGCGGCGACTTCACCAGAGGCAACGGCACCGGCGGCAAGAGCATCTACGGTGAGATTTTCCGGACGAGAATTTCACGCTGAAGCACGACAAGCCCTTCCTGCTCGGCATGGCCAGTCCCGGGAAGAACTCCAACGGCTCGCAGTTCTTCATCCCCACCATCGTCACTGGCTGGCTGGACGGGAGCCAGGTCGTGTTCGGCGAGGGCGTGGAGGGCGTGGACATCGTCAAGGTGATCGAGAAGCTCGGCAGCGCGTCGGGCAAGACCTCGAAGAAGATCATCGTCTCCGCCAGCGGGACGGTGTAACAGCGGATCGAACGCCCGTCGCGTAACCACCCGGACGGCCTTAAGGCAGACAAGGCGAACAAGAAGCAATAGCATAACGCCTCCCTCGAAGCCGCCGAGCGCGCAGACCAGCTCGGACACCGTCCGGACACGGCAGCCGATTCGCCGGCCCATAGAACGCACGAAGCCCTTCCCGTAGTTCGCGTACGGAAAGGGCTTCGCCGCGTTCAGGCGTGCCGTCAGAACCCGCGGTCCCTATTCCAACGGCTGATGTGCATCGCGTACAAAACGTTGCCGATTCCTGCGGTCAGCAGAAGGAGCCAGAAGTGGACCCAAAACGACTGCCGCCTACGGCCTCGCCGACCGTACCCGCCGATGGACGCGGCAGCCGAGGCGGAGGCGTTGTTGTTGATGATTACGGTCGGAACCTGTCCCGCCTGGGCGGGCTGCTGGTCCGGTGTTGTTGTCATGACTCGTCCCCTCTGGGTGGTACGCAAGAGCGAAACGCACCATAGAGGCACAGATCAGATAGCCAAGGCGGAATCCACCACACTTCACCCGGTCGTGGTTCGTCACCCAGAAATCCCGGCAGTGTCCGGCCGTCGTGCTCTTCAGGCCGAGTTCACCAGCGCCTTCCGACGTCGCTTCACCGAGTCAACGAAGATGCCCGTGCGGTGGAGGAACTCCGTCTCAGCGATGCGACCCATACGGTCGGGCAGTGGCCATGGGTAACCGGCTTCGTAAGCTGCGTTGGCGATCTCGGAGCGCAGCGTTTCCGACTGCCGCAGGTACTGACCTCGAATGGCAGCGAGGGCGTTGCGCCGGCGCACCGCCGGAGTGTCCGGCGTCCTATAACAGGGCGTCCCCATGACGTTGTGCCTGGGGTTCTCGGTCGCGATCGCTTCCATCTCGCGGTTGTAGGCGTGGCCGCGGCTCTCGACCCATTCGTCTGTGCGGCGCGATCGCGGACGTCAAGCCGGACGCCTACGAGGAGATGACCCGTCTCGTCCACGACGGCCGCCCCACCGAGGCCGTGGACTACGCGAAGCAGCCGCTGCTGGTGGCGCACGACGGCGAAGACATCATCGCCGCCTCGCCGAGCGAAGAGATCGCGTACCGCAGCACACCCGCCTCAGGCCGTCTCGTCCTCGCCGGTACCGACGCACAGCCCCTCGCCCTGGCCGCAGTGCGCCTCGCGCGGGAGGCGATTCGTGGTCAGCTCCTCCTCGACGGGTGGGCCGTGCTCCACTCCTCCGCGGTCGTACGGCCGGACGACGGTGCGACCCTCCTCACCTTCGGTGAACTCCTCGCCAACGACCGGGTATTGGTCCGGCCCACAGGGGAGCGGGACGTCGAGGTCGTGCCCTGGCCGTCCGCTGCCGCGCTCGGCCTCGGCCTGCTTCACTCGCTCGGCTGGGACGTCACCGCGCGCGAGCACCTGCGGGCCGGGGGCAGCTTCCACCCGACTCGGCACGAGTCGGTGACCAAGGCGCTGCTCGCCGGCGACCACACGCCGCTGTGGGAGAACGCGAGGCGGGAGCGGAAGGTCCAGGTGTTCCCGGACCAGTTCCCGGACCTGTTCGACCTGCCTCTGGCCACCGGCGGCCGGGCGGCCGGACTCCTCTTCCCCCAGGTCGACGCCGACGCGGCGCCGGACACCGTCGACGGCACCCGGACTCTGGGTGAGTCGGACTTCATGTCGGGTGCGACGGAGGACCGGTACCCCGACGTCTTCGGGCAGGCTCAGGGGGTGGACGGTGGTGGTCGGGAGAGCGCGCGTGCCGCGGTAGCAGCACGCCTCGCCGAGCTGCCGCACCGCACCGTCCGGCCGAGCCACGACATCCCGGCGAGCGCCGCCGTGCTGACCAAGGTCGCAGACGCGATCGACCGGGAGGCGGCGCCAATGCAGTTCCTCGGTGAGGGTCTGTAGGTGCTCTCGTTTTTGGTTGTGGCACCCAGCCAGACTGTCGACGCCCGGGTCAGCCCTGGCGTCGCACGAAGCCCTGACCTGCGAGTACTTCTCGGGTACTTCTGCCGAATCTGGGTGTGAACTGGGTGTGATCTTGAAGGAGTGAGAGGCAATTGAGAGGTGTCTCAGGTGTTAGCCATCGGCACAACTGACGGGGACACGCTTCGCGGATGATGTCGGACGCGGAGAGCCATTCGCCCTAAAACGCAGGTCAGGCCCTTGATTCTCCAGAGAATCAAGGGCCTGACTCTTGCTTGATGAAGTCGGGGTGGCGGGATTTGAACCCACGACCTCTTCGTCCCGAACGAAGCGCGCTGCCAAGCTGCGCTACACCCCGATGTCGCCCGTGTCGCTGCGACATCGATTACTTTAGCCCACCCGCGCCCGCAGGCGAAATCCGGTTTAGGGCGCCGTTGAGGGTGGTGCGGCCCCCGTCAGAGGCGGGGGACCAGCGTCAGGAGGGTAGCCTCCGGGGGGCAGGCGAAGCGGACCGGGGTGTAGCGGTTCGTGCCGCAGCCCGCGGAGACGTGGAGGTAGGACGTGTGGCCCCCCGCGTCGTACGTGGAGAGGCCCCTCGCGCGGTCCGTGTCCAGGTCGCAGTTGGTGACCAGTGCTCCGTAGAACGGGATGCGGAGCTGGCCCCCGTGGGTGTGGCCGCCCAGGATCAGGGGGTAGCCGTCCGATGTGAAGGCGTCCAGTGTGCGGAGGTACGGGGCGTGGACCACGGCGATCGAGAGGGACGCGTCCTTCTCCGGGCCGCCCGCGACCTCCGTGTAGCGGTCGCGCTTGATGTGGGGGTCGTCGAGGCCCGTGAAGGCGATCTCGTGGCCGTCGATCTTGAGCCGGCCGCGGGCGTTGGTGAGGCCCACCCAGCCCGCCTCGTCGAAGGCGTCGCGCATCGGCTCCCACGGGTTGTGGACGACGTTCACGGCCGGTGCGTTGCCGTTCAGACCGTGCTTGCCCTGGGCCTTCTCAAGGAGGTAGCGCGCCGGGTTGCGCAGTGCGGGGCCGTAGTAGTCGTTGGAGCCGAAGACGTAGACGCCCGGGAACTCCATCAGCGGGCCCAGCGCGTCGAGCACCTCCGGTACGCCCTCCTGGTCGGAGAGGTTGTCGCCGGTGTTCACCACGAAGTCGGGGCGCAGGCCGGCCAGGGAGCGGAGCCAGCGCTGCTTCTTGCGCTGGCCGCGGACCATGTGGATGTCCGAGACCTGGAGGATCCGGAGCGGTCGCATGCCCTCCGGAAGTACGGGTACGGAGACCCGTCGCAGCCGGAACGAGCGGGCCTCGAAACCGGCGGCGTAGGCGATGCCGGCCACGCCGACGGCCGCGATTCCTGCGGTGACTTTCAGGGGGACTCCGTAGCGTGCGCGCATGGTGTCATCGTCGCAGACTCGGGCCGCCCGGCCGGGCACACCCCGGCGGCCCGGAAAACCGGACGGCGCGCCGTGGGGCGTACCTGACACACTGTCCGTATGACCACGCTCAAGTCCACGCTGCACGACGACCTCATCGCCGCGATCAAGGCACGCGACGAGCTGCGCTCCGCCACCCTCCGGCTGACCCTCGCCGCGATCTCCAAGGAAGAGGTCTCCGGCAAGGAGGCGCGCGAGCTCTCCGACGACGAGGTGCGGAAGGTGATCGCCAAGGAGGCCAAGAAGCGCCGCGAGGCGGCCGAGGCCTTCGCGCAGGGCGGGCGCGCCGAGCAGGCCGAGCGGGAGAAGGCCGAGGGCGTGCTGCTCGACGCGTATCTGCCGCAGCAGCTGACCGACGACGAGCTGGGCGAGATCGTCGCGCAGGCCGTGGGCGAGGCGAAGGCCGCCGGTGCCGAGGGGCCGCGCGCCATCGGTGCCGTCATGAAGATCGTCGGGCCGAAGGTCGCCGGGCGGGCGGAGGGCGGCCGGGTCGCCGCCGCCGTCAAGCAGAAACTGGCCTGAGCCTGAACGACATCAAAAGCCTGAAGGCATGAAGAAGGGGGCCCGACGAATCCTGATCGTCGCGGCCCCCCTTCCTCTGCTACTGCCTAGCCGAACGTCCCCGGGAAGCCCGGGAACGGATTGTCCCCGTTGCCGTCGCCGTTGCCCGGGTCCTGGTCGCCGTTGTCGCCGTCGCCGTTCCCGCCGCGGGAGTCGCCACCGCCGTTCCCACCGTTGCCGTTCCCACTGTTGTCGTTCCCGGGCTTGTCGCGGTCCCGGTCACGGTCCTCGTCCCTGTCGCCCTTGTCCTTCTCCGGGTTCGGGATGTTGATGGTGTTGAAGGCGGGCGCCTCCTTGCCGTCCAGCGCGCCGCTCATCGCGTCGCGCCAGATCGGTCCTGGCACCGCGCCACCGAAGACCTTGTCGTGGTACTGGCCGCCGATGGTGATGTCCACCATCTTCTTCTTGTGCTGCGGGTCACCGACCCACACCGCGCCCGCCATGTTCGGCGTGTAGCCCACGAACCACGCGGCGAGCCGGAAGTCGGTCGTACCCGTCTTGCCCGCGCTCGGCCTGCTGCCGAGCCCGGCCTCCTGGCCCGTACCGTCCTCGACCACGCCCTCCAGCAGCGTGTTTATGGTGTCGGCCGTCTTCTCCGACATCGCCCGCGAGCAGGTCGACTTCGGGACGTCCAGTTCCTTGCCGTTCGGGCCGGTGATCGACTCGATGGCGATCGGGGTGCAGTACGTGCCGCGGTTGGCGAACGTCGCGTACCCGGACGCCATCGTCAGCGGCGACATCTCCTGCGTGCCCAGCGTGATCGACGGGACCTGGTCGATCGGCTTGCCGTTGGCCCGCTCGACGCCCATCTTCCTGGCCAGCTCGGTCACCGGGCAGACGCCGATCTGGCTGATCAGCTGTACGTAGTAGGTGTTGACCGACTTGGCGGTCGCTTCCTTCATCCCGTACGGGCCGACCTCGGTCTCGTTCTCGTTCTCGACCGGGACGCCCTGGTCCGTCCACGGGCCCTTGCAGGTCTGCACCGGGCTCGGGTAGTCCATCTGGTACGGCGAGGGGTACGACTGCGTCGGCTGGATGCCCTGCTCCAGGGCCGCCGCCGCGACGATGGGCTTGAACGTCGATCCCGGCTGGTAGCCGGCACCGCCGCCCATGTCCTCGTCGACGGAGAGGTTCATGTACGTCTCGTTCTTGCCGCCGCCGTACGGCCGCGACTGGCCCATCGCGAGGACCTTGCCGGTGCCCGGCTCGACGATCGAAAGCGCCGTGGCGACCTCGTCCGTCTTGTAGACGTGGTTCTTGATCGACTCCTGCGCCGATTCCTGCGCCTGCGGGTCGAGCGTCGTACGGATGGTCAGTCCGCCCTGGTTCCAGACCTTGGCCCGGTCCTCCTGCGTCTTGCCGAAGGCGGGGTCGGTGAGGAACACCTTCCGTACGTAGTCGCAGAAGAAGCCCGCGCCCTTGACCGCCGTGATGCAGCCGTTCTTGGGAGTGCTGACCTTCAGCGCGATCTCGGTGTTCTTCGCGCGGTCGGCCTCGGCCTGCGAGATGTCCTTCACGTCGGCCATGCGCTGTATCACGGTGTTACGGCGCTTGGTCGCCTCTTCCTGGTCGTTCACCGGGTCGTACCGGCTCGGCGACTGGACGAGGCCCGCCAGCAGCGCCGCCTCCTCCAGCTTCAAGTCCTTGGCGGACTTGGAGAAGTAGCGGTGCGAGGCGGCCTCGATGCCGTACGCCTGCTGTCCGAAGAAGGTGATGTTCAGGTAGTTCTCAAGGATCTTCTTCTTGCCCAGCTCCTCCTCGACCTGGATCGCGAACTTGAGCTCGCGGATCTTGCGGCCGATGGTCTGCTGGGTGGCCTGGGCGACCTTGTCGGGGTCGTCGCCGGCCTCTTCCACGAAGACGTTCTTCACATACTGCTGGGTGAGGGTCGAGGCGCCCTGGGAGACGCCGCCCGACTGCGCGTTGCGATTGGCCGCGCGCAGAACGCCCTTGAGGTCGACCGCACCATGCTCGTAGAAGCGTGAGTCCTCGATCGCGACGATCGCCTTCTGCATGTAGGGCGAGATGTCGGTGAGAGGGACCACGGTCCGGTCGCGCGAGTAGACGGTGGCGATGGGGCCGCCGTCCTTGTCGAGGATCGTGGTGCGCTGACTGAGCGGCGGCGTCTTGAGATTGGCCGGGATCTCGTCGAATCCCTCGACCGTCCCCTTGGCCGCCAGGCCCAGAACTCCGAAGGCGGGCAAGGCGATTCCCGCCAGTACGGCTCCCGCGAGCACACTGACACCGAGGAACTTGGCGGCCTGCTGGGTCCCGGTCAGACCGCCGCCCGAGCGCTTCTTTGGCATGACAGCAGCCTACGTTCTCATTCGCCGGACACACACAAAGGCTCTGGCCTAAGCTGCACTCAACTGTCACAGCAGTGCGGTTTCGTATCAAGTCACCGACGTGAACATCCGGCTAACCGTAAAGCGTCGGAAGTCCCGTCCGATTCCGCCCGGTACGTCCTCTGACGTCCGTTGCTACTCAGGAGAGTTGACCCGACTTGTCGGGTTCGTCGCACATGTCTCCGGGTAACTCCCCTGGGTGATCTGCCGCGTACGCATAGTCCGTTCGGGCCATTCAAGATTGGGCCCGAAGGGGGTGTTGTGCTGTGTCCGCCTTCCGTAACGTCCTCAACTGGCAGCGGTGAATATGCCGCTTCCGCCGTGGGGGAGCCTCGATTCGGGAGAGGACGGCGCCGGGATGGGCTGGGTAACCGACTGGAGTGCGCAAGCAGCATGCCGCACTACCGATCCGGATGAATTGTTCGTACAGGGCGCAGCGCAGAACAGGGCCAAGGCGGTGTGCACCGGATGCCCGGTGCGGACGGAGTGCCTGGCCGACGCGCTGGACAACCGCGTCGAATTCGGCGTGTGGGGCGGAATGACCGAGCGGGAGCGGCGCGCATTGCTGCGCAGACGCCCCACTGTCACCTCATGGCGACGGCTGCTCGAAACCGCACGCACCGAGTACGAGCGCAGCGCGGGCATTCTGCCCGCCGGCCTTGAGGACGACGACGAGACGTACGGCTCGCGCCACTACGCCGACGTCATCGACGACACGTGGGCGGCGGTGGGGTAGGCCGCCGTACGGCAGGCAAGCGCGGAGCACGCCCTGGCGGGGGCCCCACACCCGTCGGTCACGCGGCCCCGGTCGCCGTGCTCCCGCCCGCGAGGCGTTCACCGATGGTCCGGAGCCCGGCGAGGTCGTGCACGTCGCCGGGCAGCGCCGCCACTTCGGCCACCGGCACCTCCGGGTGGAGCGCGGTGAAGCGGTCGCGGGTGCGCTGCTCACGCTTGAGCACCTGCATACGCTCGGCGTGCAGGCGCAGCAGACCGGCCGTCAGCTGATTCACCGACGGCGGTTCGGGTGTCGCTGATTCTGGTGCCTGGTGCGGGAGTTCGGGTGCCTGAGGGGCGGGGCCCTGCGATGTCTGTGGGTCCTGCAATGCGTGTGGGTCCTGCGGTGCCAGGGCGGCTTCGGGAGAGGAGCCCGCGGGGGCGGCGGCCTCACGCACACCATTCTTCCCGCCGGCCTGATCCACAATGCGGCCCTCTTCAAGATTTTCCGCGGCGGCCCGCGCCCGCTCGGCCGACAGCCGCGCGGCGCCGCTGCCGTGCACCCGGTTGAGGACCAGACCCGCGAGCGGCATCCCCTCGGCGGCCAGCCGCTCCACGAAGTACGCCGCCTCGCGCAGCGCGTCCCGCTCCGGCGCAGCGACCACCAGGAACGCCGTGCCGGGCGCCTGGAGCAGCCGGTACGTCGCGTCCGCGCGGGTACGGAAACCGCCGAACATCGTGTCCATCGCGGCCACGAACGTCTGTACGTCACGCAGGAATTGGCCGCCGAGCAGCTTCCCGAGGGTGCCGGTCATCATCGACATCCCGACGTTCAGGAACTTCATCCCGGCCCGGCCGCCCATCTTCGCCGGTGCCATCAGCAGCCGGATGAACTTCCCGTCCAGGAACGAACCCAGCCGCTTCGGCGCGTCCAGGAAGTCGAGCGCGGAGCGCGACGGCGGGGTGTCGACGACGATCAGGTCCCACTCGTCGCGGGCCCGCAGCTGCCCCAGCTTCTCCATCGCCATGTACTCCTGCGTGCCCGCGAAACCGGCCGACAGGGACTGGTAGAAGGGGTTCTCCAGGATGGCGCGGGCCCGGTCCTGGTCCGCGTGCGCCTCGACGATCTCGTCGAAGGTGCGCTTCATGTCGAGCATCATCGCGTGCAGTTCGCCGGCGCCCTCGATGCCCTTGACCTGCCGGGGGGTGTTGTCGAGCGAGTCGATGCCCATGGACTGGGCGAGCCTGCGGGCCGGGTCGATGGTCAACACGACCACCTTGCGGCCACGCTCCGCCGCCCGTACGCCGAGAGCCGCCGCCGTCGTCGTCTTGCCGACGCCGCCGGAGCCGCAGCACACGATGATCCGCGTCTCGGGGTCGTCGAGCAGCGGATCGACTTCAAGCGGGGCAGCCGCCGGGTCCAGAGTCATCAGGCCTCCCCAAGATTCCGTAGCTCCCCCGCCAGGCGGTACAGACCGGCGAGGTCCATGCCCTCGCCGATCAGGGGGAGTTCGTACGTAGGCAGCCCGAGCTTCGCGAGGAGGGCGCGCTGCTCGCGCTCAAGCTCCACGCGCTGGGCGTGCTCGGAGGCCTGCTCCAGGAGTGGTCCCACGAGCTTCGTGGGCGCGCTCACCCCGGCCGCCGCGAGCGCCTTGGTGACCTCCTTACGACGGTCACCCGCGACGCCGTTGACGGCCTCCTCGTCGAGGACGTGCGGGCGCACCATGTTCACGATCACCTTGCCGACGGGCAGTTCGGCGCCGCGCAGCTCGCCGATGCCGTCGGCGGTCTCCTGGACCGGCATCTCCTCAAGAAGGGTCACCAGATGCACGGCCGTCCCGGGCGACTTGAGCACCCGCATGACGGCCTGCGCCTGGTTGTATATCGGCCCTATCTTCGCGAGCCCGGCCACCTCGTCGTTCACGTTCAGGAAGCGGGTGATGCGGCCGGTGGGCGGCGCGTCCATCACCACGTAGTCGTAACTGAACCGGCCCTGCTTGTCGCGGCGGCGAACGGCCTCGCACGCCTTGCCGGTCAGCAGGACGTCCCGGACGCCCGGCGCGATGGTGGTGGCGAAGTCGATGGCGCCGATCTTCTTCAGGGCGCGGCCCGCGCTGCCGAGCTTGTAGAACATCTGGAGGTAGTCGAGAAGCGCCCGCTCGGCGTCTATGGCCAGCGCGTACACCTCGCCGCCGCCCGGGGCGACGGCGATCTTCCGTTCCTCGTAAGGAAGCGCCTCCGTTTCGAAGAGCTGTGCGATGCCCTGTCTGCCCTCGACCTCCACAAGGAGGGTGCGCTTGCCCTCCGTCGCGAGGGCGAGCGCGAGGGCCGCGGCGACCGTGGTCTTACCGGTCCCGCCCTTGCCGCTGACGACCTGGAACCTGCTCACACATTCGAGCCTAACCAGTCGGGCACCGGGCTACGCACGTGGTCGTCCGGAGGCTCCGTACGAGAACCTCGTCGGGCTCCGTACGAGGTCGTGGCACGGTGCCGATACAGTCGGGCCCATGACGAAGTGGGAATACGCGACGGTGCCTCTTCTCGTGCACGCGACGAAGCAGATTCTGGACACCTGGGGCGAGGACGGCTGGGAACTGGTCCAGGTCGTTCCGGGGCCGAACAACCCCGAGCAGCTGGTGGCCTATCTGAAGCGAGAGAAGTCCGCGTGAGCGGCGAGGCCGAGGCGGCCCTCGCTGAACTGGGGCTGACCGTTCCGCAGGTCGTACCGCCTCTGGCGGCGTATCAGCCGGCCGTACGGACGGGGGCGTACGTCTACACGGCGGGGCAGCTCCCGATGGTGGACGGTGAGCTTCCGCTGACCGGCAAGGTCGGCGCCGAGGTGACGCCGGAGGAGGCCAAGGACCTCGCCCGGGTCTGCGCGCTGAACGCGCTGGCCGCCGTGAAGTCCGTCATCGGCGACCTGGACCGCGTGGAGCGTGTCGTGAAGGTCGTCGGGTTCGTCGCCTCCGCCCCGGACTTCACGGGCCAGCCGGCTGTCCTCAACGGGGCGAGCGAGCTGTTCGGGAAGGTCTTCGGGGACAAGGGCGTGCACGCGCGCAGCGCGGTGGGCGTCGCCGTCCTACCGCTGGACGCCCCCGTCGAGATCGAGATCCAGGTGGAAGTGGCCGCGGACTGAGCGGTCGACGCGGCTGACGCGTCCGCGCGTCCGCGCGGCCGGGCCGGCCGTGCCAGCCGTGCCGGTCCTCGCCGGCCGGCTGTCGTCGCGGCCCTCCCGGGGTCCCCGGACCCCGGGAAAGGGGCTCTCGAACATCGCCCGGGAAGCCCGTAGCATCCCGGCATGCCCAATGGTCAGTGGTTCCCGCCCGAGTGGTCCGGCCGCATCCGCGCGCTCGCCCAGGGTGAGCTCAGCGTCGCTCCCGCACGGCGGGCCGCGACGGTGATGCTGCTGCGCGACGCCGTCGACGGATCCCCGGGACCCTCCGTACATATGCTGCGCCGCAGCACCTCCATGGCCTTCGCCGGAGGTGCCTACGCGTATCCGGGCGGCGGCGTCGACCCGCGCGACGACGACCGGCTCGTCCGCTGGGCGGGGCCGGGGCGCGACGTGTGGGCCCGGCTGCTCGGCGTGGACGCCGCGTCCGCGCAGGCCGTCGTCTGCGCGGCGGTGCGCGAGACGTACGAGGAGGCCGGGGTCCTGCTCGCGGGAGAGACGGCCGGGACCGTCGTCGGTGACACCACGGGGGACGACTGGGAGGCCGACCGGGCCGCTCTCGTCGACCGTGAGCTGTCCTTCGCGGAGTTCCTGGACCGGCGCGGTCTGACGCTGCGCAGCGACCTGCTGGCGGCCTGGACCCGGTGGATCACCCCGGAGTTCGAGCCCAAGCGGTACGACACCTGGTTCTTCGTGGCCGCGCTGCCGGCCGGGCAGCGTACACGCAACGCTTCTACGGAGGCCGACCACACGGTGTGGATCCGGCCCGCCGACGCGGCACTCGGATACGACAAGGGCGAACTGCTGATGATGCCCCCCACCGTGGCGACCCTGCGCGAACTACAGATGTACGGCTCCGCGGCCGAGGCCCTCGCAGCCGCCGTGGGGAGGGACCTCGCGCCCGTGCTGGCCAGACCGAGGGTGGAGGGTGACGAGGTGGTGCTCAGCTGGCCGGGCCAGGACGAGTTCACCAAGCGCGTGCCGCTGGCGGGTGGGGACCGATGACGGACGCGACGGCCCTGCCGGGACAGCCGCGCGGTGGCGTCCTGTCGGGCGCGGCGACGGCCCGCGCGGTCAACGTGCTCGCGCCCAACGCGTCCGCGATGACCCTCGACGGCACGAACACCTGGATTATCTCCGAGCCCGACTCCGCGCTCGCGGTCGTGATCGATCCCGGCCCGCTCGACGAGACGCATCTGCGGACGGTCGTCGCCACGGCCGAGGAGGCCGGCAAGCGCGTCGCCCTGACCCTCCTCACCCACGGCCACCCGGACCACGCGGAGGGCGCGGCGCGCTTCGCCGAGCTGACGCGTACGCCCGTACGGGCCCTGGACCCGGCCCTGCGCCTCGGCGACGAGGGGCTGGCGGCCGGTGACGTCGTCACCGAGGGCGGTCTTGAGCTGCGCGTCGTGGCGACCCCCGGGCACACCTCCGACTCACTCTGCTTCCATCTGCCCGCCGACCGCGCGGTGCTGACGGGCGACACGATCCTCGGGCGCGGCACGACGATGGTGGCCCACCCGGACGGCAGGCTCGGCGACTACGTCGACTCACTGCGGCGGCTGCGCTCGCTGACGGTCGACGACGGCGTCCATACGGTGCTGCCGGGCCACGGCCCCGTACTGGAGGACGCGCAGGGCGCGGTCGAGTACTACCTCGCGCACCGCGCGAGCCGCCTCGCACAGGTCGAGACGGCGGTGGAGGACGGGTACCGCTCGCCGGCGGAGATCGTGGCGCATGTGTACGGAGGCAGCGGCGTGGACCGGTCCCTGTGGCCGGCGGCTGAGCTGTCGGTGCGGGCGCAGCTGGAGTACCTGCGCGAGCACGGGCTGATCACGGGGCTGTAGGGCGCCTGGGGGCGTAGGGCAGCCCTGTGGGAGGGTCCGCGGGGGCATGCGGAAGGCCGCCCGGCTCGGGGGAGCGGGGCGGCCTTGCCGATGCGGTGCTGGCTTCCGCGCGTCGCGCGTGCGTGGCGTGTGTGCGTGGCGTGTGTGCGTCGCGTGTGTGCGTCCGGGTCAGCGCGAGCGCTTCGCGAGGCGTTCGACGTCCAGCAGGATCACCGCGCGGGCCTCCAGCCTCAGCCAGCCGCGCTGGGCGAAGTCCGCGAGCGCCTTGTTGACCGTCTCGCGGGACGCGCCGACCAGCTGGGCCAGCTCCTCCTGCGTCAGGTCGTGCACGACGTGGATGCCTTCCTCCGACTGCACGCCGAAGCGGCGCGACAGGTCGAGGAGCGCACGGGCGACCCGGCCCGGTACGTCGGAGAAGACCAGGTCGGACATCTGGTCGTTCGTCTTGCGCAGGCGCCTGGCGACGGCGCGCAGCAACGCGGTGGCCACCTCGGGGCGGGCGTTCAGCCAGGGCTGGAGGTCGCCGTGGCCCAGGCCGAGGAGCTTGACCTCGGTGAGGGCGCTGGCGGTGGCGGTGCGCGGCCCCGGGTCGAAGAGCGACAGCTCGCCGATCAGTTCGCCGGGGCCGAGGACGGCCAGCATGTTCTCCCGGCCGTCGGGGGACGTGCGGTGCAGTTTGACCTTGCCCTCGGTGACCACGTAAAGGCGGTCGCCGGGGTCGCCTTCGTGGAACAGCGCGTCGCCACGGGCGAGCGTCGTCTCACTCATCGAGGCGCGGAGCTCCGCGGCCTGCTCGTCGTCGAGCGCCGCGAAGAGCGGGGCGCGTCGTAGAACGTCGTCCACGAAATCTCTCCTTGTCGACCTGCTCAGGGACCATCGATCCCATGATGCCGGACGTGCTGCGTGTTCACGGGCGGCTCGGGCCGGAGGCGACTCTGTCTCCGTACCGGTCACCCGTTGTCGAAAACGTGCGATCAGTCACAAGTTTGACGCACCGCGCGCCAGGACCGTGCCCCGGGGCCCGATTCGGGTGGTGATCGGCCGGGGACCGGGGCGGATGTCAGTGCAGGGCTCTAGGCTGGCCGGGTGTCCAACTCGCCGGTGAGAGGGCAGGCCAAGGGAGCTGGAAGAGTGTCACCGAAGCAGAATTCCGCTGTGGGCGAACAGGCCGCCGCGAAGTCAAAAAAAACCACAAAAGCCGCAAAAAGTACGAGCGCGGAATCCGCGAGCGCCGAATCCACGGCCAAGGCCCCGAGCGCCAAGCGGCCGAAGAGCGCCAAGCCGGAGTCGCACCTGGCGATGGTCCGCCGGGCCCGCCGGATAAACCGCGAGCTGGCGGACGTCTATCCGTACGCCCACCCGGAGCTGGACTTCCGCAACCCCTTCGAGCTGCTCGTCGCCACGGTCCTGTCGGCCCAGACGACGGACCTGCGCGTCAACCAGACGACCCCCGGGCTCTTCGCGAAGTACCCGACCCCGGAGGACGTGGCCGCCGCCGTGCCCGAGGAGCTGGAGGAGGTCATCCGCCCCACCGGGTTCTTCCGCGCCAAGACGAGGTCGCTCATAGGGCTTTCGACGGCGCTGCGTGACCGTTACGACGGTGAGGTGCCCGGCACGCTCAAGGACCTCGTGAGTCTGCCCGGCGTCGGCCGCAAGACCGCCAACGTGGTGTTGGGCAACGCTTTCGGTGTCCCCGGCCTCACTGTCGACACCCACTTCGGTCGGCTCGTGCGCCGCTGGAAGTGGACCGGCCAGGAGGACCCGGAGAAGGTCGAGACGGAGATCGCCGCGATCTTCCCCAAGAGCGAGTGGACGATGCTCTCGCACCGGATCATCTTCCACGGACGCCGGGTCTGCCACTCCCGTAAACCCGCCTGCGGCGCCTGCGCGATCGCCCATCTCTGCCCCTCCTACGGAGAGGGCGAGACGGACCCGGAGAAGGCGAAGAAGCTGCTCAAGTACGAGATGGGCGGCTATCCGGGACAGCGGCTCTCCCCGCCGCCGGACTATCCGGGCAAGCCCGCGCCCCCGCTCGGCACCCCCGCCGGGGCCGAATGATCGCCCGCGCGGTGAGCGCACGGCGGGCCGGAGCCGTATCACCGGACAGACCGGCACGGCGGGGGCGCCGGCGGGCCGGCGGGCGGGAGAGGAAGGGCTGCGGCGTATGCGGGCTGGAACGATCCGGGAGACGGCGGGCGTTGTACGTCGGGGGTGCCGATGACACGGGCTGACACGCATGAAGCAAGGACCGCACAGGCCGCACGGGCCTCACAGGCCTCACGTACGACCGCCCGCGCGGCGGACACGGCGCGTACAACGCAGACCGCCCGCACAACGCAGACCGCACGCGCCGCACCCGTCGCGCGTGACGCACGAATCCATGAAAAGGCCGCACGAATCCACGACGAAGCCGTGACCGACATCCCCGTCACCACCGAAGGCCTGCCCGCGTGGCTGGCCCCGGTGGTGCACGCCATGCGCACCGTGGCGCCGGAAGAGCTGAGCCGTTTCCTCCCGCCCGAGAACGGCGTCGGCAGGCAGTCCGCCGTGCTCATCCTCTTCGGCGAGGGCGAGCGCGGCCCCGAGCTGCTGCTGATGGAGCGCGCCAGCACCCTGCGCTCGCACGCCGGACAGGCCTCCTTCCCCGGCGGCGCCCTCGACCCCGAGGACGGCGATCCGGCGACGACCGGACCGCTGCGCGCCGCGCTGCGGGAGGCCGAGGAGGAGACCGGTCTCGACCCGGCCGGGGTCCAGCTCTTCGGCGTGCTGCCGAAGCTCTACATCCCGGTGAGCGAGTTCGTGGTGACCCCGGTCCTCGGCTGGTGGCACACCCCCAGCCCGGTCGGCGCCGTCGATCTCGCCGAGACCGCGCGGGTCTTCGCCGTCCCCGTGGCGGATCTCACGGACCCGGCCAACCGCGTCATCGCCACGCACCCGAGCGGCGTCCACAGCCCCGCGTTCACGGTCGCCTCCGCGCTTGTGTGGGGCTTCACGGCCGGAGTGATCGACCGCATTCTGCACTTCTCGGGCTGGGAGCGCCCGTGGGACCGCTCCAAGGAGGTCCCGCTCGACGGGCGGTCATGACACGCTTGCCCAATCGCTGTGCCGGCCCGGTTCCACGGGTTCGGCACAGCGATTCCGCCGCAGGTCCGTCCCCCCGTCCGACGGGGCGACGGGAGACGAATCCGCGAGGCTAGCGAGGCTATTGACAGTGAACGTGCTGGACATCCTGCTGCTGCTCGCGGCCGTGTGGTTCGCGATCGTCGGCTACCGCCAGGGCTTCGTCGTCGGCATCCTGTCGGTGATCGGATTCCTCGGCGGCGGTCTCGTCGCGGTCTACCTGCTCCCCGTGCTCTGGGACCAGATCACGGAGGAGGCCGAGGTCACGACGACGGCCACGGTCGTCGCCGTCGTCGTCGTGATCGTGTGCGCCTCCGTGGGACAGGCCTTCACCACCCACCTCGGCAACAAGCTCCGCCGCTACATCACCTGGTCACCGGCGCGCGCCGTGGACGCCACGGGCGGCGCGCTGGTCAATGTCGTCGCCATGCTGCTGGTCGCCTGGCTGATCGGCTCCGCCCTGGCCGGCACCTCGCTGCCGACGCTCGGCAAGGAGGTCCGTAACTCCAAGGTGCTGCTCGGCGTTTCGCGGGTGATGCCGGACCAGACGGCGACCTGGTTCACGGGCTTCTCCTCCGTCCTCGCTGAGAAAGGCTTCCCGCAGGTCTTCAGCCCCTTCGCCAACGAGCCGATCACCGCGGTCGACCCGCCGGACCCGGCGCTCGTCGGCAGCCCCGTCGCCGCCCGCGCGCAGCGCTCCATCGTCAAGGTGGTCGGTACGGCGCAGAGCTGCGGCAAGGTCCTCGAAGGCACCGGCTTCGTCTTCGCCGAGCGCCGCGTCATGACCAACGCGCACGTGGTGGGCGGCGTGGACGAACCCACCGTCCAGATAGGCGGCGAAGGCCGGCTGTACGACGCGAAGGTCGTCCTCTACGACTGGCAGCGCGACATCGCCGTCCTGGACGTGCCCGACCTGCGCGCCCCCGTGCTCAGGTTCGCCGACAAGGACGCCCGCACCGGCGACAGCGCGATCGTCGCCGGCTTCCCGGAGAACGGGGCGTACGACGTGCGCTCGGCCCGGGTCCGGGGCCGTATCGACGCCAACGGGCCGGACATCTACCGGCGCGGAGAAGTACGGCGCGACGTGTACTCGCTCTTCGCGACGGTCCGCCAGGGCAACTCCGGCGGCCCGCTGCTCACCACCGACGGCCGGGTGTACGGCGTGATCTTCGCCCGCTCGCTGGACGACCCGGACACCGGCTACGCGCTGACGGCCGACGAGATCCGCGAGGACATCGAGCTGGGCCGCACGGCCAACCAGCAGGTCGACAGCCAGGGCTGCGCGCTCTAGGTCCGATCCGCCGGACAGGGCCTGGACCGAGGACGGCCACGCGCTCCGGACCGAGGACGGGCCGGGCCAGGAATTCCTGGCCCGGCCCGGCACTGTCCTCCGTTGTCCCCGCGATCAATACTTCCGGGTCATTCCGGTCTTCGCTCCGGTCTTCGTTCCGGTGTTCCCTGGAGCCTCCTGCTCGCGCCCACCGCTCCGTGCCTAGCCGCGCTGATGGCGCAGCCGTGCCGAGACCCAACGGGCCCTTCGGCGGAGAATAAGTGGAATACCGAGTCGGAGATCATGCCCCTGATCTTCCGGGCCGCCCCTCTCATGGGTGATCGGCACAGAGGCCGAGCGGCGGTTGCGTGCTGCGTCACCGAAGTCGTGCGTCCAGCCCATACACGGACGTTTGCCCGGGGCCCATGGTCGGTAATCGCCCAGGCGTCGGCCAATTGGCCTATGCGCCAGGCAATTGGCTGTTCGTCGTACAAACGTTCTCGGGGTCACCCGACGACCGTCCCGACACGGCGCTGATCAGCGGTCGGGCTCCGGATCCTGGAGCCAGTTGATGAGCTCCGTGGAGAAGGCCACGGGGTCTTCCTCCTGCGGAAAATGGCCAAGACCGTCGAACAGCCGCCAGCGGTAAGGCGCTTCGACGTACTCGGCGGACCCGGCCGTACTGCGCGTACGCATGGCCGGATCGAGCGACCCGTGCAGCTGGAGGGTCGGCACCCGCACCGGACGCTTCATCCGCCGGTTGAACTGGATCCCGTCCGGCCGCGCCATCGACCGCACCATCCAGCGGTACGGCTCGATCGAGCAGTGCGCCGTCGACGGGATGGTCATCGCCCGCCGGTAGATGTCGACCGTCTTGTCGTCGGGCGGCTGCGGCCCCGACCAGCCGCGGATCAGCTCGCCCACCAACGCCCCCTCGCGGGCCACGAGCTGACGCTCGGGCAGCCACGGCCGCTGGAATCCCCAGATGTACGAGCCGGCCCTGCTCTGCGAGAAGTCCGACAGCATCGCCGAGCGCCAGCGGCGCGGGTGCGGCATCGACGACACCACGAGCCGACGCACCAGCTTCGGCCGCATCACGGCGGCGGTCCAGGCGAGATACCCGCCCAGGTCGTGCCCGACGAGCGCGGCGTCCGGCTCGCCGAGCGAGCGGATCACGCCGGTGATGTCGAGCGCCAGATTCGCGGGGTCGTAACCCCGGGGCGTACGGTCGCTGCCGCCCACGCCCCGCAGGTCCATCGCGACGGCCCGGTATCCGGCCTCCGCGAGCGCCGGCAGTTGGTGCCGCCAGGTCCACCAGAACTGCGGGAAGCCGTGCAGCAGCAGCACCAGCGGCCCGTCGCCCATCTCGGCGATATGGAAGCGGGCTCCGTTGGCGGCCACGTCCCGGTGCGTCCAGGGACCGTCGAGGCGCACATCCGCCGCGACCGTCGCGGGAAGGCTGCCGGGGGCGGAGGCGGGGCCGTTTTCGGGGGCGGTCATGCAGACGAGCGTGCCACAGTCTTGCCCGTCTCATGGACCGGGCGGGGATGCGGCTTGACCGTCTGGAGGACGGCGGCCGTCTCCTTGGCGGACGCGATGCTCTTCTCCGGCGGCTTGACCCGCTTGAACTTCCGCAGCGCGATCAGCGCCAGCAGCCCCGCGATGAGCAGAAACGCTCCTCCCACGATCAGGAACGACCAGGCGAGCCCGAGGCCCCAGTTGTGGATCCCGTACGCGGCGGCAAAGCTCAGCACCGGCAGCGAGAAAAGTGCGAACACCGCCGCGATGCCGATCGCGGCGCCGCCCGTCGCGCCCCGCTTGACGTCCTGCCGCAGCTCGGCCTTGGCCAGCGCGATCTCGTCGTGCACCAGCGCGGACATCTCGGCCGTGGCCGATGAGACCAACTGCCCGAGGCTGCGGTCCCCGTTGACCTGGACGGCTGGAACGCCGTCGGCAGCGGCAGTGGTGACGGCGGCATGGCTGCCGGGGTCGCTCATCGTTGACTCCCTCGTTTCGGCTGCGCTCTCGCAGATCTGGGGTGATTCAGGCTCCGCGCCCTCAGATCATGCCGGATGTCAGATCATGCCGGACCCGCGCCGTCATCGCGCGCCGCTGCGGCGTGTTCGGCCAACCGGCGGTGCTCCGCCGCCTTCCCCTCGTAGATGGCGGCCATGCGCAGGTGGTACTCCGGGTCGTCCTGCTCGTAGACGTCGGGAATGAGGTTCATGTCCGCGTCCTGTTCCTCGGCCTCCGACAGCGCCCGGTATCTGCGCACCCGCAGTCGCAGCAGTACGGAGGCGAGTACGGCGGCGATCACCGAACCCGTCAGGACGGCCGCCTTCACCTCGTCCGTCAGCCCCGGGTCGTCGGTGAAGGCGAGCTCGCCGATGAGCAGCGAGACCGTGAAGCCGATCCCCGCGAGCGTCGCCACGGCCAGGATGTCCGGCCAGGCCAGGTCCTCGTTCAGGGTCGCCCGGGTGAAGCGCGCGGCCAGCCAGGTGCCGCCGAAGATCCCGAGCGCCTTGCCGACGACGAGCCCCAGGACCACACCCAGCGTCTCCGGCCGGGTGAAGACGTCGCCCAGTACGCCGCCGCCGATCGAGACGCCCGCCGAGAAGAGCGCGAACAGCGGCACGGCGACACCGGCCGACAACGGGCGGACGAGGTGTTCGATGTGCTCGCCGGGGGACTGTTCCTCGCCCTCGTGCCTCGCGCAGCGGAGCATCAAGCCCATCGCGACGCCCGCGACGGTGGCGTGGACGCCGCTGTTGTACATCAGGGCCCAGATGACGAGGGCCAGCGGGACGTACACGTACCAGCCGCGCACGCCCTTTCTCAGGAGGAACCAGAAGACGGCGAGACCGGCGAAGGCGCCGAGCAGCGCGAGGACGTCGATGTCGCTGGTGAAGAAGATCGCGATGATCAGGATCGCGAAGAGGTCGTCCACGACGGCGAGGGTGAGCAGGAAGGCGCGCAGCGCGGACGGCAGCGAGGTGCCGAGGACGGCCAGGACGGCGAGCGCGAAGGCGATGTCGGTGGCCGTGGGAACGGCCCAGCCATCCATGGATCCGCCGCCCGCCGCGTTGACCAGCACATAGACCAGCGCGGGCATGGCCATGCCGCAGAGCGCCGCTATCACGGGAAGGGCGGCGGCTCTCGGGTCGCGCAGCTCTCCGGCTACCAGTTCGCGCTTCAGTTCGATGCCGGCGACAAAGAAGAAGATCGCGAGCAGTCCGTCGGCGGCCCAGTGCCGGATCGAGAGGTCCAGGCCGAGCGAGGACGGGCCCAGATGAAAGTCGCCGACGGTCTCGTAGCTGTCGCTGATGGGGGTGTTGGCCCAGATCAGCGCGGTGACGGCGGCGACGAGGAGCAGTACACCGCCAACCGTCTCGGTCCGCAGGGCGCTCGCGAGATACGTCCGCTCGGGGAGCGGAAGGCGGCTGAGGAAGGTGCGCGGGGTGGCCACGAAGGGGTCTCCGGTCGGTTCGGCGGGCATGACAAATAACCTGCCGACCAGACTTCCCGGCGCACCATTGATTCCTTATTACATTGTTGACGCGCCGACCACTTTACAAAGAGGAGCCCCCGGCACAGCATGTCGGGGGTCCCTCTCCGTAGGCCCTGCTCGGTGGGCCTCTCCGCTCCGCCGGTCTGGCCGCCGGATCAGTCCTCGCTGGCCGCGCTCGGAAGCTGCGTCTGGATCAGCTCCATCACCGAGGAGTCGGTGAGCGTCGTGACGTCACCGAGCTGACGGTCCTCGGCGACATCGCGCAGCAGCCGTCGCATGATCTTGCCCGACCGGGTCTTGGGCAGCTCGGCCACGGGCAGGATGCGCTTCGGCTTGGCGATCGGCCCCAGCACCGTACTGACATGGTTGCGCAGCTCGGCCACCAGACCGTCGTCCACCGACGCCGTGCCCCGCAGGATGACGAAGGCGACGATCGCCTGACCGGTCGTCTCGTCCGTGGCACCGACGACGGCCGCCTCGGCGATCTTCGGGTGCGAGACGAGCGCCGACTCGACCTCGGTGGTGGAAATATTGTGGCCGGACACCAGCATCACGTCGTCGACCCGGCCCAGCAGCCAGAGATCGCCGTCGTCGTCCTTCTTGGCGCCGTCGCCCGCGAAGTACTTGCCCTCGAAACGCGACCAGTAGGTGTCGATGAACCGCTGGTCGTCGCCCCAGATGGTGCGGAGCATCGACGGCCACGGCTCGGTGAGGACGAGATATCCGCCGCCGCCGTCCGGCACCTCGTTGCCGTCGTCGTCCACGACGGTCGCCGAGATACCGGGGAGCGCGCGCTGCGCGGAGCCCGGCTTGGCGGCGGTGACGCCGGGCAGCGGGGAGATCATCATGCCGCCGGTCTCGGTCTGCCACCAGGTGTCCACGACCGGGGTCTTGCCGGCGCCGATGTTCTGCCGGTACCAGATCCAGGCCTCGGGGTTGATCGGCTCACCGACCGAGCCCAGGACGCGCAGCGACGACAGATCGAACTTGGCGGGGATGTCGTCACCCCACTTCATGAACGTGCGGATCGCGGTCGGCGCCGTGTAGAGGATCGTCACGCCGTACTTCTGGACGATCTCCCAGAAGCGCCCCTGGTGCGGGGTGTCGGGCGTGCCCTCGTACATGACCTGCGTCGCGCCGTTGGCCAGCGGCCCGTACACGATGTACGAGTGGCCGGTCACCCAGCCGACATCGGCCGTGCACCAGTAGACGTCCGTCTCCGGCTTGAGGTCGAAGACCGCGTGGTGCGTGTACGCCACCTGGGTGAGATAGCCGCCCGAGGTGTGCAGGATGCCCTTGGGCTTACCCGTTGTACCGGACGTGTACAGGATGAAGAGCGGGTGCTCGGCCTCGAACGCCTCCGGCGTGTGCTCGGGTGACTGGCGGTCGACGATGTCGTGCCACCACACGTCGCGGCCCTCGCTGAAGGCGGTGTCCTGGCCGGTGCGGCGTACCACCAGGACATGCTCGACCTGCGGACAGCGGGCCACGGCGTCGTCGATCGCGGGCTTGAGCGCGCTCGGCTTGCCGCGCCGGTAGCCGCCGTCGGAGGTGATGACGAGCTTGGCGTCGGCGTCCTGGATACGGGAGGCGACGGCGTCGGCCGAGAAACCGCCGAAGACCACGGAGTGCGCGGCACCGATACGGGCGCAGGCCAGCATCGCGACGGCCGTCTCGGGAATCATCGGCATGTAGATGGCGACGCGGTCGCCCTTGGTCACGCCGAGCTCGGTGAGCGCGTTCGCGGCCCGCGAGACCTCGTCCTTGAGGTCGGCGTAGGTGAGGGAGCGGCTGTCGCCGGGCTCGCCCTCGAAGTGGATGGCGACCCGGTCGCCGTTGCCCGCCTCGACGTGGCGGTCCACGCAGTTGTACGCGACGTTGAGCTCGCCGTCCGCGAACCATTTCGCGAAGGGCGGGTTCGACCAGTCGAGGGTCTCGGTCGGTTCGGTGGCCCAGGTGAGCCGCCGCGCCTGCTCGGCCCAGAAGCCAAGCCTGTCCGCCGCGGCCTGCTCATACGCCTCAGCTGTCACGTTGGCGTTGGCGGCCAGTTCCGCCGGTGGCGCGAACCTCCGCTCTTCCTTGAGCAGGTTGGCCAGGCTTTCGTTGCTCACGACATCTCCCTTTCCCAGGGCGTCCTATGTGTCCCCGGGCCTAGCTCATCAGGCAGATGCCCGGGTGACAAGGGTCTTCAGAAAATTGGTTTAGACCTATGTGGCCGGACTGGCGAGTGGGCGCAGGAGTGAGTGGCCCCGTTCCCCGGCTGTGGTGGGGAACGGGGCCACACATTCTCACGGATGCCGGAGCGGGCAGGTTCAGGCGCGCGACTTCTCGAACGCCGTCGGGGCCACCCGCTTGAACACCTCGTCGGTCCTGTCGGCGTAGCCGTCCGGCTCTCCGTCGGACGCGAGCAGATACGCCTGCGCCTCACCGACATGGAAGTACATGCCGTGCAGTTGGAGCCTGCCCTCGGCGAGGCCCCGGGCCACCGCTGTATGAGCGCGCAGATGCTCCAGCTGCTGGACGACATTGGTGAGACAGAGCTGTTCGACCACATCGGCGGGCAGCCGCCCGGAGATCCTGGCCCACGCGTGATCGTGGCTCCTCATCCGCTCCAGACTCGGCCGGCCGTGCCGCAGCCAGCGGGTGAGGGGGGAGGAGGACGGGACGGGGCGCGTTCCGTCGGCGATGTGCCGGGGCTCGTTGTCGGGTGTGTCGAGGAGGGCCTGCATCGCGGCGCATCCCGAGTGCCCGCAGACGGTGATCGATTGGACTCCGAGGACATCGACCGCGTACTCGATCGCCGCCGCCACCGAGTCGTCCTGCCCTTGCGCACCCTCCTTCCCGGGGAGGGGCACCAGATTGCCGACATTGCGGACCGTGAACAGATCGCCGGGGCCGCTCGCGGTGATCATGCTCGTCACCAGACGTGAGTCGGCGCAGGTGAGGAAAAGCTGGGAGGGCTGCTGGCCCTCGCGCGCCAGCCGCGCCAACTCGCCGCGTACGAGCGGAGCCGTATTGCGCTGGAACGAGCTGAGCCCACTGGCGAGTTGCCCGCCCCGGGACTGGCCCGACACCTGTACGTGATCGGTCTTCCGCCCCCGAGCCGGCGGGGGAAGCTCGACCGGGTCGCCGCAGTGGTGATTACGCCACGGTGTCCACGGCCGGCAGCAACTGCTCGACTGCGACACCGGCTCGGCGGGCTCGGCGATCCGGGCGCCCGATCTGCCCGTGAACTCGACCGTGCCGCCCTGCGACAGATGCGCGACCTGCCAGTCGTGCAGCGCCTCGTACGCCGCGTGATCCATGAACGACCCGTCCAACTCGACCACGCAGTCGCTCCCCTGCGGCACCTGGTGCAGCAGCCGGCTGAGCCGGGGAACGGCCAGGAACGTCAACTGGCCGCGCGCGTGCAGCCGGTGGACGCCGCCCTGCTCGTCCATGGTGATCCGCGTGCGGGTGAGCCGGTGCAGGGCGACGCCGACCGCCAGGGCGACGCCGATGGCCACCCCCTCCAGGACACCGGTGAACACCACACCGGCCAACGTCCCCGCGTAGACGAGCAGTTCGCGATTGCGCCGCACGCTGCGCATGTGCGTGATGTTGACCATCTGCACGCCGATGACCATGACCAGCGCGGCGAGCGCGGCCAGCGGGATCAGGTCGAGCACGGACACGAGGAAGAGCGCGGCGACGGCGATCCACAGCCCGTGCAGCATCGTCGAGTGCCGGCTGATCCCGCCCGCGGCCACGTTGGCGGCGCTGCGCACGGCGACGCCCGTGACCGGCAGTCCGCCGAGGGCGCCGGAGACGACGTTCGCCGCGCCCTGCCCGGTCAGTTCCCGGTCGAGCCGGGCGCGCGGGATCTGGATGTCCGGCTCCTTGCGCGCGGCCACCAGCTTGTCGACGGCGACCGCCGACAGCAGTGACTCGACGCTGGCGACCAGAGTGACGGTGAGGACGGCGGCGAGCAGTCCCAGCGCCGGCCCCTGCGGCAGCTCGGGCAGCGCGTGGCTGCTCCAGGAGGGCAGATCGACCCGGTCGAGGCTCAGCCCTGCGAGGACGGCCGCGGCGGTCGCCGCCGCCACCGCCGCGAGGGCCGCCGGCACCTTCCGGGCGGTCCGCCCCGTACGCCCGGGGATACGAGGCCAGGCGAGCAGGACGGCCACGGTCAGCGCGCTCACGGAGACCGCGCCCGGATGCAGATTCGCCAACTGGGAGGGCAATCCCTGGACGTTGGCGACGGCGGAGCTCTGCGGGGTGCCGCCGAGGACGATGTGCAACTGCGCGAGCGCGATGGTGACGCCGATGCCGGCCAGCATGCCGTGGACGATCGCCGGGCTCACCGCGAGCGCCGAGCGGGCGACGCGCAGGGCGGACAGGCCGAGTTGGGCGAAGCCCGCGAGAACGGTGATGGCGCAGGTGGTGCGCCAGCCGTACTGATGGATCAAGTCGGCGGTGACGACGGTCAGTCCTGCCGCCGGACCGCTGACCTGGAGTGGCGCGCCGCCGAAGCGGCCGACGACGAGACCGCCGACGGCCGCGGCGACGAGACCGGCCTGGAGGGGAGCGCCGGTGGCGAGCGCGATGCCGAGGGAGAGCGGAAGTGCGATCAGGAAGACCGAGATGGAGGCGGAGAAGTCCGCCCCGGCGATGCGGAATCCCCGCCGTCGTCCGGGCGGTGGAGTGTCGGCGTTCTGTTTGTGCGGACGGTGGGGCTGGTCTTCACGGGTGGGGACGCAGGCGGACATGGTTCCCGTCTCCTCCGGGGCAGCGCGGTCGCGGGATATGTGGGGACGCGGCCGTGGGTCACGGCGTGCATAGGCGGGATCATCAACAATCAGTAAATGGATCGTAATGGAGAGTAAAGATTGAGGCATGACTTTCCGGGCAAATGGGGCAGACATTCACCCCTGGGAGTGATTAGTCATTTTGTCCGGCTTGTCATACCGGATCCCCTCGGGTCCCAGTGCGACGTTGTCGGCGCTCGGCGCCGTGCTCGGCGTTTCGGCGCTTCAACGCACAGAATCTGAGGGAAGAGGTGGGCGGATGCTGGCCGCCAGAAAGAGGATCGCCTGCGGTGCGGCTGTGACGGCGCTGGCCGTGGGGCTCGCCGGATGCTCCGGGTCCGGCTCCTCGGAGACGAAGTCCGAGACCAAGTCCGGGACGAAGGCCGAGGGGGGCGCCCTCGGAGCGAAGAAGGGGCCGCCCAAGAGCGCGGTGCGGCTCATCGGCGACGGCTCGACCGCGTACACCGGCGCCCAGCCCGGCGTCCTCAAGCCGGAGCGTCTGAAGCCCGGTCAGAAGCCGCCCCAGTTCGTGGTGTTCTCCTGGGACGGCGCCGGCGAGGACAGCCAGAAGCTCTTCTCCCACTTCCGCGAGGTGGGCAAGAAGTACGACGCGAAGATGACGTACTTCCTCAGCGGTGTCTATCTGCTGCCGAAGGACAAGTCCGAGCGGTACAGCCCCCCGCAGCACGCGGCCGGCCGCTCGGACATCGGCTTCAACGACGCCGCGGGCATCAAGAACACACTGCGCGAACTGCGCGGCGCCTGGCAGGACGGCAACGAGATCGGCACCCACTTCAACGGGCACTTCTGCGGCGCGAACGGCGGTGTCGGCACCTGGTCCGTCGAGGAGTGGAAGAGCGAGATCAGCCAGGCCAAGGCCTTCGTGAAGAACTGGAAGACCAACAGCGGCCTGACGAACGAGGCCCCGCTCCCCTTCGACTACGAGAAGGAACTCGTCGGCGCCCGCACGCCCTGCCTGGAAGGGCAGAAGAACATGATGCGGGCGGCGCGGACGATGGGCTTCCGCTACGACTCCAGCGGTATCGGCAACCAGGTCTGGCCGAAGAAGGCCGAGGGGATGTGGGACATCCCGCTCCAGCTCGTCCCGGTGCCCGGCCGGAAGTTCGAGACGCTCTCGATGGACTACAACTTCATGTTCAACCAGTCGAAGACGGTCAACGGCGACCCGTCCAAGCACGAGTACTGGGGCAACCAGATGCGTGACGGTCTGCTCCAGGCCTTCGGCCGCGCTTACGACGGCAACCGCGCGCCGCTGATCATCGGCAACCACTTCGAGTCGTGGAACGGCGGCACGTACATGCGCGCCGTCGAGGAGACGATCAAGACCGTCTGTGTGAAGGACGGCGTGCGGTGCGTGAGTTTCAAGGAACTCGTGGACTGGCTGGAGGCGCAGGACCCGGAGACGCTCGACAGGCTGCGGGAGCTGGGCGTCGGCCAGAAGCCGGCGACGGGCTGGCAGTCGTATCTGACGGCGCCCAAGGCGCCTGCCTCACCGCTGGCGGCGCCGGACTCGGGGGCCGAAGGGGATCCGGGCGCCGGGCGGTGAGTTGAGCGCGCGTCAGTCGCGAGGGGTGTGAGCGGTGGGTGGGGTGGGTGCGGTGCGGCAGATCTGTCTGCCGCACCGCACCCACCGCCGCGATCAGCTCGGCTGCGGGACCGCCGTCTCCTCGCGGAGCACGAACGCCGGGTCGACCTGTGCGGCCAGGTCCGCGCCCGTCTTGGCATTGCCCCAGCTCTCCGCGTTCTTCAGGTGGAAGTGCACCATCTGCCGCGTGTAGCGCTCCCAGTCGCGGTAGGCGTACGAGTCCTCCGCCGCGTCCTCCAGCATCTGGAGCGCCACGCGGTTCTCCGCCTCCAGCAGTTCGAAGGGGGCCGGGCGGCCCTTCTCCATGGAGCGCACCCAGTCCGAGTGCCCGACCGTGACGAGCAGGTCGTCGCCCACCTCGTCCTGGAGGAAGTCCACGTCGTCCTGGGCCTGGACCTTGTTGCCGACGACGTTCAGCGCGATGCCGAAGTCCCGTGCGTACTCCTTGTACTGGCGGTAGACGGACACGCCCTTACGCGTCGGTTCGACCACCAGGAACGTCATGTCGAACCGGGTGAACAACCCGGACGCGAACGAGTCCGAGCCCGCCGTCATGTCGACCACGACGTACTCGTCAGGACCGTCGACGAGGTGGTTCAGGCAGAGCTCGACCGCGCCGACCTTGGAGTGGTAGCAGGCCACCCCCAGATCGGACTCCGTGAAGGATCCCGTCGCCATCAGCTGGACGTCGCCGTCGTCCAGCCGGACGGTGCGGGCGCAGGCGTCGTACACCGGGTTGGACTCGCGGACCCGCAGAAGCCGCGAGCCCTCGCCGGGGGGTGTCGTCTTGATCATCGAGTCGGCGGAGGTGATCCGCTGGTTGGTGCCCCGCAGATACTCCTTGATGAGCGGCAGATGCGCGCCCATCGCCGGCAGCGCGGCGGTCTGGGCCTCGTCGAGACCGAGCGCGGCCCCGAGATGCTGGTTGATGTCGGCGTCCACCGCGATGACGGGGGCCTCGTTGGCGGTCAGATGGCGGATGAAGAGCGAGGCCAGCGTCGTCTTGCCGCTGCCGCCCTTTCCCACGAAAGCGATCTTCATGTTCACCTACCGTAGCGGTCATATCGCTGTGTGCTGTCACATCGGGTGAGGAAGACCACTCCAACGTGGGGCGTGCGCTACGGGCGCGTAGCCTGGCTACCTATGAGTACGACAGCCCCGAACGCTTCGCCCGCTCCGCGAGGGCATGACCCACTCGCGGCTCTGGGCTCCCTGCCGGGCGTCCCCGACGCGGTGGATTCGGTGCGGAAGGCGGTCGACCGCGTCTACGGGCACCGCGTGATGAGACGGCGCAGCAACGAGGTCACCTCGGAGGCCGCGCTGCGTGCCGCGCGCGGGTCGGCGGCGCTCTCGGGCGCGGACTGGGCGCTGGAAGAGGTGCGCAGGCGCAGCGACTTCGGCGCGGCGGCCGACGCGTTGACTGTGGGGGCCGCGCTGCGGCTGACGGCGGAGGCGGGCCAACTGCTCTCGATCTGGCGCCAGTCACCGGTGCGAGTGCTGGCCCGGCTGCATCTGGTGGCGGCCGGCGGCGCGGGTGCGAGTACGGGAGTGGATACGGCTCGGGCCGCGGATACGGCTCCGGCCGCGGGTGTTGCCGGCGTCGCGGGCGAGACGGTCGGGCGGCCGAGGCTGGCGGGCGAACCTGTCGTCGAGACGCCGGGGCCCGAGATGCCCAAGCCGCTGATCGAGGCGCCGCTTCCCCCCGCCGACGAGGTGGCCGGACGGCTGGACGGGCTCGCCGAGTTGGTGATCGCCGGGAGTTCGGCGCCCGCGCTCGTCATGGCCGCGGTCGTGCACGGCGAACTGCTGGCACTGCGTCCCTTCGGCTCGTACAACGGCCTGGTGGCGCGGGCCGCCGATCGGATCGTGCTGGTCGGCAGCGGGCTCGACCCCAAGTCGATCTGCCCGTCGGAGGTCGGGCACGCCGAACTGGGACGCGCCGCTTATGTGGCGGCCTTCGACGGCTATCTGTCGGGAACACCGGACGGGATGGCGGCCTGGATCGCGCACTGCGGGCGCGCGGTCGAACTGGGTGTCAGGGAGTCCACGGCGGTGTGCGAGGCGCTTCAGCGCGGCGCGGCCTGACGCTTCCGCGGTACGCGCGGGAACATGGCGGTATCAACAAGCGGAGATGTGGCGGTATCGACAGAAATGCGGCGGCACCCGAAAGGTACCGCCGCTGGCACGTCCGCCGAGTTACCAAGCGTCCTCGTAGTTTTGCCCATCAGGTCGGGAACTTCGCCCGTCCCTGGTGCGGCTGGCCCGTATTCGACGGGTCGACGTCGCGTGGGTACTCGGTTTTCATGCTCGGTCCGTGGGGCCTGAGTGCGTTCTAAGGTCATCCTCTCGGATGTCCTCGGTCTCGCGGGCCGTCGATTCCTTTGTACTCCTGTCCGTGGAGAAGCGAAAGACCTCGCTCTGCGACTTTACTTTTATGTTCAAATATGGACAAACTGGACGGCCTTGACCGGTCGACTCACGCGGACGCCGCCTGACGTCGCCGGCTCGCGTACCAGACCAGCCCGGCCGTGGCCGCCGCCGCGCCCACCGCTGCCGCCGCGACGAGCGCCGGCCGTGGCGGCATGGAGAACGCGGGCAGCCGCTGCTTCAGCCGGACCGGCCGGTTGAAGACGAGAATCGGCCAATCGCGGGCCGTCGCCTCACGACGCAGCGCCCTGTCCGGATTGACCGCGTACGGGTGGCCGACCGACTGGAGCATCGGTAGGTCGGTGGCGGAGTCGCTGTACGCGTAACAGCGGTCCAGGTCATAACCCTCGGAAGCGGCGAGCGCCTTGACCGCAGCGGCCTTGGTCGGCCCGTAGGCGTAGTACTCGATCTCGCCCGTGAAGCAGCCGTCGTCGCCGACGACCATGCGGGTCGCCACGACCCGGTCGGCGCCGAGGAGTTCGCCGATCGGCTCGACGACCTCCGCGCCGGACGTGGAGACGATCACCACGTCCCGTCCGGCCGTGTGGTGATCCTCGATGAGGGAGGCGGCCTCGTCGTAGATGATGGGGTCGATGAGATCGTGCAGCGTCTCGGCGACGATCTCCTTGACCTGCTGGACGTTCCAGCCCTTGCAGAGCGCGGAGAGGTACTCGCGCATGCGCTCCATCTGATCGTGATCGGCGCCACCGGCGAGAAAGACGAACTGCGTGTATGCGGTGCGCAGTACGGCTCGGCGGTTGATCAGTCCGCCTTGATAGAAGGACTTGCTGAAGGTCAACGTCGACGACTTCGCAATGACCGTCTTGTCCAGGTCAAAGAAGGCCGCTGTGCGAGGCAAGGAGTGGTTTTCCACGAAGTCGAGCATAGGCGCCCACCATTCGGCGTAAGGTACGGCGCGTGGGTTTGCCTGAGAAGGCTCTCGGGTACACCATGGAAGTCACGGATCGTTCGCGACCGTGCTCACCCGGTCCGGCTCCTCCCCCCCCCGAGTCGGTCTGGGGGACGACCCCCGCTCTCCCCCCCCGGCGGGGGTCGTCGCATGTCCGGACGCGTTTCTGAGGCTCGTGCCTCCGCTCTCTCCACACCCGCTCCTCTCCTGGTGCTTCGCGTGCGTGGGTCTGATTCGTACTCTACCCGTCACTGTGCGTAGTTGCCAGGGTGCTCTGGGAAGTCACCGGTATGAGCTACGGAGATATTCACAACCGGTGAGTTATCCACAGTTTTTGAGCAAGATCCACACGTTTTTTCCGCGCGATGCAGGGTGATTTCCCGCCGCGAAAGTTCGCGGTAGCCGGAATCGCAGATGCCGGATCACTCCGAGATCGCTGAGAGCCCACTGAGCGGATGCCCTTCAGGTGTCCCCGGATGGTGTGGGTGAGCGCCTTCGGTGGTGACCGCGGAAGTTGATCCGGGATCACGGTAATAGGGGGTGGAGAGAATGGCTGGATTCATGACGTCCGAGCGCTCGCCGGTCGCCGAAGAGCGCCGGACCGGACCGCTGATCGTGACCGAGGACGCCGACCTGCTCGACGATCTCCTGCGGCTGTGCGCCGCCGCGGGCGCCGAGGCGGAGGTGCACCACTCGGTGCCCGAGCGCCGGGGCGGCTGGGAGTCCGCGCCGCTGGTGCTGGTGGGGGACGACGCGGCGGTCCGGTGCCGGTCCGCGACCCGCCGCCAAGGGGTTCTGCTCGTCGGGCGGGACCAGGACGACCCGGACGTATGGCGGCGGGCCGTCGAGATCGGCGCCGACTGTGTGCTGCGCCTGCCCGACGCCGAGAGCTGGCTCGTCGACCGGATCGCCGACGTCGTCGAAGGGGTGGGGCGGCAGGCCCTGACCGTCGGGGTGATCGGCGGCCGGGGCGGAGCAGGCGCTTCGACGCTGGCCTGCGCCCTCGCCGTCACGGCGGCCCGCCAAGGGCAGCGCACCATGCTCATCGACGGCGACCCGCTCGGTGGTGGGCTCGACGTGCTGCTCGGCGGCGAGCGGGCCGAGGGCCGCCGGTGGCCGGATTTCGCCGCGTCCAAGGGGCGGGTGGCGGGGGGCGCGCTGGAGGAGTCGCTGCCCCGGCTGCACGATCTGCGCCTGCTGAGCTGGGACCGCGGGGATTCCGTCCTCGTCCGGCCGGAGGCCATGCGGTCCGTCCTCGCGGCGGCCCGCAGGAGGGGCGGCGTCGTGGTCGTGGATCTCCCGCGCCGGATCGACGAGGCCGGGGCGGAGGCGCTGGCGCAGTTGGACGTCGGCCTCTTGGTGGTGCCGGGGGAGCTGCGGGCCGTCGCCGCCGCGAGCAGGGTCGCGTCGCTGGTGGGCATGGTCCTGCCGGACCTGCGGGCGGTCGTCCGTGGGCCGTACGCGACGGGGCTGAACGACAGGTGGGTGGCGGACGCGCTGCGGCTGCCGCTCGTGGGTGAACTTCCCGCCGAGCCTGGCCTGTTGGCCGCCGGGGAGGGCGGGGCGCCGCCAGGGGCGAGCGAGCGCGGTCCGCTGGCGCGGTTCTGCGCCGCCTTCTGGGAGCGGGCGCTCGCGGGCGCCGGGGACGGGAGCGTGACCGCGTGAGCGCCGTGGCGCGGGCGAGGGGCGCGCAGGTCGGCGGAGCGCTCCTTGACGCCGTACGGCAGCGTCTGGCGGAGAGCGGGGCCGAGCCGACCCCCGCGCGCGTGGCGGCGGCTCTGCGGGCCCAGGGAAGGCTTCTGGGGGACGCGGAAGTGCTCGGCGCCGCCGAGGAGTTGAGGTGCGAACTGGTCGGGACGGGTCCGCTGGAGCCCCTGCTGGCCGATCCCTCCGTGACCGATGTGCTGGTCTCGGCGCCCGACCGGGTCTGGGTGGACCGGGGTGGCGGGCTGGAGCTGACGGGTGTGTCGTTCGCGGACGCCTCGGCCGTACGGAGGCTGGCGCAGCGGCTTGCCGCGGTGGCGGGCAGGCGGCTGGACGACGCGCGCCCCTGGGTGGACGCGCGGCTTCCCGACGGGACACGCATGCACGCGGTGCTGCCCCCGGTCGCCGTCGGATCGGCGTATTTGTCGCTGCGGGTCGTCCGTCACCGGGCCTTCTCCCCGGCCGAACTGACCACCGCCGGGACACTGCCGCCAGGTGGCGAGGGGCTGCTGCGGGCGCTGATCGAGGCACGGGTGTCGTTCCTGATCAGCGGCGGCACGGGCTCGGGGAAGACAACGCTCCTTTCGGCCATGCTCGGGCTGGTGGGGGAGCGCGAGCGGATCGTACTGGCCGAGGACTCGGCGGAGTTGAGGCCCGACCACCCGCACGTGGTGCGCCTGGAGGCGCGGCCCGCGAACCAGGAAGGAGCGGGCGAGGTGACCCTGCGGGACCTGGTGCGCCAGGCACTGCGGATGAGGCCCGACCGGTTGGTGGTCGGGGAGGTGCGAGGCGCGGAGGTGACCGAACTCCTCGCGGCTTTGAACACGGGCCACGAGGGAGGCTGCGGGACGGTTCACGCGAACACCGCCGCCGATGTCCCAGCGCGCCTGGAGGCGCTCGGAACGGCCGCCGGCCTCAACCGGGCCGCTCTGCACAGCCAGTTGGCGGCGGCGCTGTCGGTGGTGATCCATCTCGTACGGGACCGGGCCGGGAGGCGTCGTATCGCCGAGGTGCATGTGCTGGAGCGTGACGCGGCGGGGCTGGTGGTGACGGTACCCGCGCTGCGCTGGGCCGCGGAGGGGTTCGCGTACGAACGGGGCTGGCCGAGGCTGCGCGCGCTGATCGGGGTTGCGTTGTGACGGCTACGCCGTTCCCGGCCGCGATGGCGTGGGCTGTCCTCTGCGCGGCCTTGTGCGCGGTGCTGGCGGTCTGGGAGCAACTGGACCGGGGGCGGGCGTCGCGGCGGGCGGAGTCGCTGTTCGGCCTCACCGGCGGCGGTGGGCGCGCGAACGCGACAGGTCCGGCGGTGAGGTGGAACGCGGCACCGACCTGGCAGCGCGTCGCGAAGGCCGTCCGCGATCGGCTGGCCGGGCTCGGGAAGGAGTGGCTCTGTCTGCCCGTCGCGGCGGCGCTCGCTCTCTGGGGTGAGTCGGTGCTGCCTCTCGTCGCGGGCGCGGCGGCCGTGCCGCTCGTGGGGCGGCGGCTGAGGGCCGGGGAAAGGCGACGCTGTGCGGAGCGGCGCGAGGAGGCCGTACGGGGCCTGTGCGACGTGCTCGTGGGGGAGTTGAGGGCGGGAGCGCAGCCGGCGGAGGGGCTGACGGCAGCGGTCCGGACCGTCGGTGGTGACCTGAGCGGTCCGGAACTCGCCCTGGTGGTCGCGGCTGCCCGCTTCGGCGGCGACGTCCCCGGGGCCCTGCGAAAGGCGGCCGGGCAACCGGGTGCGGAAGGGCTCGTCGGGGTCGCGGCCTGCTGGCGGGTCGCGGTGGACGGTGGCGCGGGACTGGCCGCCGGACTCGACCGGCTGCGCGCGGCTTTACGGGCGCAGCGGGATCAACGGGAGTCCATGCGGGCCCAGTTGACCGGCGCGTGGTCCACGGTCGTGGTGCTGGCGCTCCTGCCCGTGGTGGGCCTGGCGATGGGCTGGGCCATGGGCGCGGACCCGATGTGGGTGCTGCTGCACACCCCTGCCGGTCTGGGCTGTCTGGCGGTGGGCGGGCTGCTGGAGGCGATGGGTTTCTGGTGGGCCGGGCGCCTCGTGCGGGGCGGGAGCGCCGGCGCGAGTACGAGTGCGGGCGGGGGTGCGTCATGAACGGGCCGCTCGTGGAAGGCGACTTCGTCCACAGCCTGTGGGTGACCGCCTCGTTGGTGGCGGCGGTGGTGTCCGTGGTCCTCGCATGGTCGGGGTGGCGGCGCGAACGAGCCGCGTGCGGGCGGATGGCTGCGTTGCTGGCCATGGAGGTGCCGCCGACGAGGCGCGGCCCGCGGCCGGAGTACGGAGCGTGGCTCCGGCGGTCGGGCCCGCCGCTGGGGGTCTTGTGCCTCGGCTGGGTCCTGATCGGCGGGGCGGCCGGGCTGGCGGTGGGGCTCGCGGGGGCGTACGGCGTCCGGCGATGGCTGCGTACGCAGAAGCCGGCCGCGGGCGCGGCGACGGACGATCTGGGTGAGGCCGCGCGGCAGTTGCCGCTCGCCGCCGATCTGCTGGCTGCCTGTGTCTCGGCCGGAGCCGGTCCGCGCGAGGCGGCGGAGGCGGTGGGGGAATCGCTGGGCGGGCCGCTGGGCGACCGGTTGGTGAGTACGGCGGCGGCCCTGCGGCTCGGGGGTGAACCGGTTGGGACGTGGGGGCGGTTCGGCGAGATACCGGGCGCCGCCGAGCTGGCCCGCTGTCTGGAGCGGGCCGGGTCCACGGGGGCTCCGGCGGCGGAGGCGGTCTCCCGGGTGGCCGACGACCTCAGGGCGGAGCGCGCCCGGCAGGCCGCGGCCCGCGCCGGACGGGCCCAGGTGCTGATCACCGCTCCGGTGGGGCTGTGCTTCCTGCCCGCCTTTCTGGCGGTGGGAGTGGCCCCGGTGGTGATCGGCCTGGCGACCGGGCTGCTGCGCGGCAACTGAGCCGCTTCGAACGACTTCAACTGTGCTGATCCAACGGGAGGTTGACATGAAGATGCGGGTGGGACTGCCGGGATGGCAGGTGTGGCGTGTGGTGGAGGCGGCGAGCAGGGTGAGCCGACTGCACCGGAGCAGGCTCCGGGTGGGCAGCGGTTCGCGGTTCCGTACCGCCGTGCGGGCGGACTCGGGGATGGCGAGCGCCGAGTACGCGATGGGGACTCTCGCCGCGTGCGGCTTCGCCGCGGTGCTCTACAAGGTGGTCACGAGCGGGACCGTCGCCGGCGCTCTGGAATCGGTCATCGGGAATGCCCTCGATGCGAAGTTCTGAGTCCGTGAGGGCCGGTGGCTCCCGGACATCCGGGGCGGGCGGCGACCGGGGGTCGGTGACGGCGGAGGCGGCCGTGGCGGTTCCGGCACTGGTGGTGTTCGTCGCGGCGTTGCTGTGGGCCCTGACGGCGGCCTCCGCGCAGATCCAGTGCGTGGACGCCGCCAGGGCGGGGGCTCGGGCGGCGGCCCGGTCCGAGCCCCGGGCGGCGGCGGTGGAAGCCGCGCGCTCGGCCGCCCCGGAGGGTGCCCGGGTCACGCTGGGGAGGTCGGACGACCTGTGGCGGGTGCGGGTGGAGGCCCCGACCCCGGGACCGCACGGCATCGCGCTGACGCTCGCCGCGGAAGCGGTGGCACCGGCGGAGGACACATCGCCGGGCGGAGCGGTGCCATGAGCCGGGATCGCGGGTCGGCGACGGTGTGGGCCGCCATGGCCACGACGGCGCTGTGTGCGGTGTTCGCCGTGGTCCTCGCCATGGGGCAGGCGGTCGTGGCCAGACACCGCGCGGGCTCGGCGGCGGACCTGGCGGCGCTGGCGGCGGCCGGACACGCGCTGCGGGGAGCGGAGGCGGCCTGCGCGCGGGCCGCCGAGGTGGCGGGGGCGCAGGGCGCGGAGGTGGTGCGGTGCGCGCTGGCCGGTGAGATCGCCGACGTGACCGCGCGGGCGGGCTTCGGCCCGTACACCCCGACGGCCAGGTCCCGCGCGGGCCCACCGGACGCACGGACGGCACCCGCGCCTGCCGTGGGACCGGCCCGCCCTCGGGCGGGCCCGCAAAGTCCCGTCTGGCTCGCGGCGCGCCCGCCCTAGCCCGTGACCTCGGCTCCGGCCTCGGCCTCCCGTGGGCCCGGCACGTCCGCCGGTTCCATCGGGTCCGGCAGGTCCGTCGATGTCGGTGCCGAGCGCAGGAGTTCGGTCAGGAGTCGTACCGCCGCGCGTTTGTGCAGGGGCTCGTTGCCGTTGCCGCACTTCGGGGACTGGATGCAGGACGGGCAGCCCGCCTCGCACTCGCAGGAGGCGATGGCCTCGCGGGTGGCGGTGAGCCACTCGCGCGCCGTGTGGAAGGCGCGTTCCGCGAAGCCCGCGCCACCCGGGTGGCCGTCGTACACGAAGACCGTCGGCAGCAGCGTGTCCGGGTGGAGCGGTACGGACACGCCGCCGATGTCCCGGCGGTCGCAGGTCGCGAACAGCGGGAGCATCCCGATGGACGCGTGTTCGGCGGCGTGCAGGGCGCCGCCCAGTTGCTCCGGGTTCACCCGGGCGGCGTCGAGCTGGTCCTCGGTGACCGTCCACCAGACGGCCCGGGTGCGCAGGGTGCGGGGAGGCAGATCGAGCTTGCTCTCCCCCAGGACCTCGCCGGTGATGAGCCGGCGGCGGAGGAAGGAGACGACCTGGTTGGTGACCTCGACGGAGCCGTAACAGAGGCGCCCGCCGCCCCAAGGGATCTCCGTGTCGGTTTCGAGGACGGAGATGGCGGTGGTGTCGCGCGCGGTCGTGGAGTAGGGCGGGCTGGCCTCCTCGACGAGCGCGACCGAGTCCGCCAGGTCCAGCCGCTTCACCAGATAGGTGCGCCCCTGGTGGAGATGGACGGCGCCGTCGTGCACGGCGGTGTGGGAGGCCGGTTCGTCGACGGTGCCCAGCAGCCTGCCGGTGTTCGCCTCGACGATCTGGACCGGCCGGCTGCCCTCGCCCCGGATGTCGGCGAGATCGGCGGCCCGCTCGCGGCGCGTCCAGTACCAGCCGGTGGCGCGCCGCCGCAGCAGACCGGCTTCGACGAGCTGTGGCAGAAGCTCGGGCACGGCGGGGCCGAAGAGTTCCAGATCGGCTTCGGTGAGCGGCAGTTCGGCCGCGGCGGCGCACAGATGGGGGGCGAGGACGTACGGGTTGTCCGGGTCGAGCACGGTGGACTCGACGGGCTGCTGGAACAGCGCCTCGGGGTGGTGGACGAGGAACGTGTCCAGCGGATCGTCCCTGGCGACCAGGATGGCCAGCGCGCCACGCCCGGCCCGCCCGGCGCGGCCCGCCTGCTGCCACAGGGAGGCGCGGGTGCCCGGATAGCCGGCGATGACGACGGCGTCGAGACCGGAGACGTCGATGCCCAGCTCCAGGGCGGTGGTGGCGGCGAGGCCGAGAAGCTCGCCGGAGTGCAGGGCGCGTTCCAGGGCTCGGCGTTCCTCGGCGAGATAGCCGCCCCGGTAGGCGGCGACGCGTTTCACGAGGGAGTGGTCGACCTCGGCGAGGCGTTCCTGGGCGATGACGGAGACCAGTTCGGCGCCACGCCGGGACCGTACGAAAGCGACCGAACGGACCCCCTGAAGGGTCAGGTCGGTCAGGAGGTCGGCCGTCTCGGCCGTGGCGGTACGACGGACCGGCGCGCCCTTCTCGCCGTGGAATTCGGTGAGAGGCGGCTCCCAGAGGGCGAAGACCGCCTCGCCGCGCGGCGAGGCGTCGTCGGACACCTCCTGGACCGGCAGGCCGGTGAGCCGCCCGGCGGCCCGCGCGGGCTCGGCGGCGGTGGCCGAGGCGAGGAGGAAGACGGGTTCGGAGCCGTAGCGGGCGCAGACGCGCCGCAGCCGGCGCAGGACCTGGGCGACGTGGGAGCCGAAGACACCGCGGTAGGTGTGGCACTCGTCGATGACGACGTAGCGCAGGGCGCGCAGGAAGGAGGACCAGCGGGGGTGCGCCGGGAGTATCCCGCGGTGCAGCATGTCGGGGTTGGTGAGCACGTAGTTGGCGTACTGGCGGACCCATTCGCGCTCTTCGACGGGCGTGTCGCCGTCGTACACGGCGGGGCGCACGCCGTTGCCGAGCGGTGCGGCGAGCGCCTTCACCGCGCGGCGCTGGTCGGCCGCGAGCGCCTTCGTGGGCGAGAGGTACAGGGCGGTCGTGCCCCGGCCGTTCGGTGCCTCGGAGCCGTCCAGGAGCGCGGTGAGCACCGGCGCGAGGTACGCGAGGGACTTGCCGGACGCCGTGCCGGTGGCGATCACGACGGATTCGCCGTCCAGGGCGTGCTCGGCGGCCGTGGCCTGGTGGGCCCACGGGTGGTCGACCCCGGCCAGCTGAATGGCGTTGATCACTTCTGGCCGGATGCGGTCGGGCCAGACGGCATGGCGGCCCGCACGCGGGGGCAAGTGCTCCGTATGGGTGATGCGCGCAGCACGGCCCGGCCCCGCGGTGAGCCGGTCCAGGACCGTACTGGGGGAAGGGCGGGAGTCCCCGCTCTCGGGCGGCCTGCCAGGACCGTGATTCGTGGCCATCGGCACCGAGTGTGTCACTGGCGTGGCGGACAATGGTCCTAAGGCGTCGTGCATGGATGCCGGTAAGTGATTGAATGCCATCGCGGCTGGCGATACGCCCCCTGGCTCCGTCGGGAGAGACCCGAGGGGCGACCGCTCGATTGCAAGGTGCTGGAGGATCCGTGGACCTGTCCCTGTCGACTCGCAATGTGTCCGGCCCCGGTGGCGACCGTACGGTCGTCGAGGTCGGTGGCGAGATTGATGTGTATACCGCGCCCAAGCTGCGCGAGCAGTTGGTCGAGTTGGTGAACGACGGCAGCTACCACCTGGTCGTCGACATGGAGGGTGTGGACTTCCTCGACTCGACCGGTCTCGGCGTGCTCGTGGGCGGACTCAAGCGTGTGCGTGCCCACGAGGGCTCGCTGCGTCTGGTCTGCAACCAGGAGCGCATTCTCAAGATCTTCCGGATCACTGGCCTGACCAAGGTGTTCCCCATTCACACCACGGTCGACGAGGCCGTCGCCGCCACCGACTGAGGCCGGCCGGAGACTTTCGGAAGGAAGGGCAGGGGGCACCGGGCGTCATGCCCGGGGCCGCCCGCGCCCCAGTTTTCGCACGCTCGTACGTCTGAGGGGGATCGCATGGCCACCGTTGAACTCCGCTTCAGCGCCCAGCCCGAGCACGTCAGGACGGCCCGTCTGGTGGCGGCTGCCGTGGCGCGCCGGGCCGGTGTCGACGAAGCAGTGTTGGACGAGGTCAGGCTCGCCGTCGGTGAGGCGTGCAGCCGCGCGGTCAATCTGCACCGCACCTACGGCCTGACCGCGCCCGTGCGCGTCGTGCTGAACGAGGAGGAGAAGGTCTTCTCCATCGAGGTCGGTGACGGGGTGCCCGCCCCGGGCACCGCCGCCGCGGCCGAGGACGTGCCGGTCTCCGGCGGGTCCGTCCCCGCGGGCGATCTCTACGAGGCCGACAGCGGCGACGGCGAGGACGAGATGGGCCTCGCGGTCATCAGCGGTCTCGTCGACGACGTGGAAGTGACCTCCGACGATCACGGCGGCGTCATCCGGATGAGCTGGCCGACCGCCTCGGCGGTCGCGCTTCCCTGAAGACGCGTGTGCGTACGCTCCGGGGCGGGCTGCCGGCCCGTCCGGGGCGGCTCGCCGCCGGGTCGGCCGCAAGCGCGTGATCCAATTTCTTTGAGGCCCTGCTGAGCAGGGTCTTTTCTATTTCTCCGGGGAAATTGATCACCGGTCAATGCGCTTATCCCATTACGCATTTCGGAGTGCGTTTCAAGGTCCGACCATTTGCGACACCGTAAGTCAAGGTCAATTACACGCGGCGCACTCTGTTTTGATCAGCTTCCGCTCCCTACAATCCGTCCATCTTGAGCGCTGAGCGTCAAGGAGGACGAATGGCGGGGCACATCGATCCACAACTGTCCGAGCACCCCACTTCTCTCGCTGCCGCGATACTCACGGACGGCAACAGACTGATCGTGATCGTCGTCGCGGTCATCGCGCTGGCGGCGCTGCTCGTCGCCCAGCGGCTGGTCCGTCAGGTGCTGGCGGCCGACGAGGGCACCGATTCCATGAAGGAGATCGCGGCGGCTGTACAGGAAGGCGCGAATGCCTATCTGGCACGGCAGTTGCGCACCCTCGGCGTTTTCGCCGTCGTGGTGTTCTTCCTGCTGTTGTTGCTGCCGGCCGACGGTTGGGCGGAACGCGCGGGACGTTCACTGTTCTTCCTGGTGGGCGCGCTTTTCTCGGCGGCCACCGGATACTTCGGCATGCGCCTCGCCGTACGCAGCAATGTGCGCGTCGCCGCGGCCGCGCGAGAGGCGACACCGGCGGAGGGAGAACCGGAAAAGGACCTGACCGCCGTCGCGCACAAGGCAATGAAGATCGCTTTCCGCACCGGTGGTGTGGTCGGCATGTTCACGGTGGGCCTCGGCCTGCTGGGCGCCTCCTGCGTCGTCCTCGTCTACGCCGAGGACGCGCCCAAGGTGCTGGAGGGCTTCGGGCTCGGCGCCGCGCTGATCGCGATGTTCATGCGTGTCGGCGGCGGCATCTTCACCAAGGCCGCGGACGTCGGCGCCGACCTCGTCGGCAAGGTCGAGCAGGGCATCCCCGAGGACGACCCGCGCAACGCGGCGACCATCGCCGACAACGTCGGCGACAACGTGGGCGACTGCGCCGGTATGGCGGCCGACCTCTTCGAGTCGTACGCCGTGACGCTCGTCGCCGCGCTCATCCTCGGCACGGCCGCGTTCGGCAACTTCGGGCTCGGATTCCCGCTGATCGTCCCCGCGATCGGCGTCATCACGGCGATGATCGGCATCTTCGCGGTCGCGCCGCGGGCCTCCGACCGCAGCGGGATGTCCGCGATCAACCGCGGCTTCTTCATCTCCGCGGTGATCTCGCTGGCCCTGGTGGCCGTGGCGGCGTACACGTATCTGCCGTCCACGTACGCGGAGTTGGACGGTGTGACGGCCGATGAGATCACCTCGCACCCCGGTGACCCGAGGACGTTCGCCCTGGTCGCCGTCGCCATCGGTATCGTCCTCGCGGCGCTCATCCAGCAGCTCACGGGCTACTTCACCGAGACCAACCGGCGCCCGGTGCGCGACATCGGCAAATCGGCGCTCACCGGGCCGGCCACCGTCGTCCTGGCCGGTGTGGCCGTAGGCCTGGAGTCCGCCGTCTACACCGCGCTGCTGATCGGCCTCGGTGTGTACGGGGCGTTCCTGCTCGGTGGTACGTCGATAATGCTCGCCCTCTTCGCGGTGGCGCTGGCCGGTACGGGGCTGCTCACCACTGTCGGTGTCATCGTCGCCATGGACACCTTCGGGCCCGTCTCCGACAACGCCCAGGGCATCGCCGAGATGTCCGGGGACGTCGAGGGCGCGGGCGCGCAGGTGCTCACCGACCTCGACGCCGTGGGCAACACCACGAAAGCCATCACCAAGGGCATCGCCATCGCGACCGCCGTACTGGCGGCGGCGGCGCTCTTCGGCTCGTACCGTGACGCCATCGCCACGGCCGTCTCGGACGTGGGGGCGAAGGCCGGCGAGATGGGCTTGAGTCTGGACATCTCGCAGCCCAACAACCTGGTCGGGCTGATCCTCGGCGCGGCGGTCGTGTTCCTCTTCTCGGGGCTGGCGATCAACGCCGTGTCGCGGTCGGCGGGTTCGGTGGTCTACGAGGTGCGGCGGCAGTTCCGCGAGCGCCCCGGGATCATGGACTACACGGAGAAGCCGGAGTACGGACGCGTCGTCGACATCTGTACGAAGGACGCGTTGCGGGAGCTGGCGACGCCGGGTCTGCTCGCCGTACTCACCCCGATCGCGGTCGGCTTCTCGCTCGGCGTCGGCGCGCTCGGCTCGTTCCTGGCCGGCGCGATCGGCACCGGCACGCTGATGGCCGTCTTCCTCGCGAACTCCGGCGGGGCGTGGGACAACGCCAAGAAGCTCGTCGAGGACGGTCACCACGGCGGCAAGGGCAGCGACGCCCACGCCGCGACCGTGATCGGTGACACGGTCGGCGACCCGTTCAAGGACACGGCGGGACCGGCGATAAACCCGCTGCTGAAGGTCATGAACCTGGTGGCGCTGCTGATCGCTCCGGCGGTGGTGCAGTTCAGTTACGGGGACGACGCCAGCGCCGGGGTACGCGCGGTGGTGGCGGTTCTCGCGATCGGCGTGATCGTCGGAGCGGTGTACGTCTCCAAGCGGCGCTCGGTCACCGTCGACGACGGGGGCGGCGACGGAGGCGGATCCGGCGACGGGACGACCAAGTCGCCGGATCCGGCGGTGGCTTCGTAGACACGCTGGGTGACCACCTCGTACCCGCTACGGCGAGATGGTGGCCCAACTGGCGGGCGGGCGGCGCGCTTTGACGCGTCTCCCGCCCGTTCCGCCTGTCCGGGAGGGCGGCGGCGTGAGTGTTCTCTCTCTTGGCCCAAATGGCATCAAGAGCGTATTTATCGGACATCGGGCGTGCGGTAGTCGCCCACTTGGCGTGTATGTTCCGGGGCCGAGAGCCTTGGAAGGGACCCAATCCGGTGAACAAGAAGCTCGCAGCCGCGCTGTCCGGCGGTTCGGTACTGCTCATAGCGCTGTCGGGGTGCAGCGACGACAGCGGCAGCAAGGTGAATGACTGGTCCAAGAAGGTCTGTGACCAGGTCCAGCCGCAGCTGACGAAGATCGCCAACGCCAACGCGTCGATCCAGCAGGCGACCTCGGACAGCAGCACCCCCGCCGACGTCAAGAAGACCGACGCGGCGGCCTTCCAGTCCATCTCGGACGCCTACAAGGCGCTGGGCGCGGCCGTGAACTCGGCGGGCGCCCCGCCCGTCAAGGACGGCGAGACGACCCAGAAGGAGGCCGTCAGCGAGCTCAACGCCACGGCCACGGCGTACGCGGGGCTCAAGACCAAGGTCGACGACCTCGACACCAAGGACCAGGCGAAGTTCGCGGACGGTCTCAAGGGCGTCGCCGACGAGCTGGACAAGCTCAGCAAGAGCGGTGACCAGGCGCTGCGGAAGCTTCAGTCCGGTGACGTCGGAGCGGCGATGGCCGAGCAGCCCGGCTGCCAGCGGCCGAAGACGTCCGCGCCCGCCGAGGGCGGATCGGGCGGGGACTCGGCGGAATCGTCCGCCGGACAGTCCTCCTGAGGTGCGCCCGGCCTTCTGCCGATTCGTCAGAAGTGTGCCCGGCGGTCAGAAGAACGACCCGTCGTACGTAGGCATCGCGGTATCGCTCCCGGACGTGAATCGCGCGGCCCGGCACCCCATTCGGGGGGCCGGGCCGCGGGCGTTTGTCAGTGGCAGCCGCCACAATGGACAGGTGAGTACGACCAGCCTTCCCGCGCCCGACAACTCGCCCCGACTGCGCGAGGCCCTGCTCGCCGCCGGCTTCACCGTCGACGGCCTGCTGGACCTGCTCGGCGCGCCCGCGTACGCCGCGCTGGCCCGCAGCGAGACCGTGCCCGCCCTGCGGGCCACCCGTGGCGCCAGCCCGCTCGAAACGCTCGTCAGACTTTTCCTGCTCCAGCGGGCGGTCCCGGCCGACCGTGCCCGCGCGGCGCTGCCGCTGGCGGAGTGCCTGGCCGACGGCTGGGTCGTAGAGAACAGCGGCGCGGGCGGCGGCACGGGGGCCGACGGGGCAGCCGCCACGGAAGGCGGTACGAGCGGCGAGGAAGACGGCGCGTTCGTGAGGGCCACCGTGGACGTGCGGCCGTACGGCGGCCCCGAAGGAGAGGACTGGTTCATCGTCTCCGACCTCGGCTGTTCCGTCGGCGGCGCCTCCGGGGCTACCGGCCACGGCGAGGGTGTGGTCCTCGGCGTCGGCGGGGCCTCCACGACGCTCGCCGGACTCACCGTCCGTACACCGGTCGCCAAGGCCCTCGACGTCGGCACCGGATCCGGCATCCAGGCCCTGCACGCGGCGCGGCACGCCACCAGGGTCACCGCCACCGACCTCAACCCGCGCGCGCTCCGGTTCGCCCGGCTGACCCTCGCCCTGTCCGGGGCGCCCGCGGCCCACCTGCGCGAGGGGTCGCTGTTCGGGCCGGTCGACGGCGAGACGTACGACCTGATCGTGTCGAACCCGCCCTTCGTGATCTCCCCCGGCGCCCGGCTCACCTACCGCGACGGCGGTATGGGCGGCGACGACCTGTGCCGGACGCTCGTCCAGGAGACGGGCGACCGCCTCGCCGACGGGGGGTACGCGCACTTCCTCGCCAACTGGCAGCACGTGGAGGGCGAGGAGTGGCAGGACCGGCTGCGGTCCTGGGTGCCGCGCGGCTGCGACGCCTGGATCGTGCAGCGCGAGGTGCAGGACGTGACGCAGTACGCGGAGCTCTGGCTGCGCGACAGCGGCGACCACCGGGCGGACCCGGGGGCGTACGAGGCGCGGTACGAGGCCTGGCTGGACGAGTTCGACGCGCGGAAGACCAAGGCCGTCGGCTTCGGCTGGATCACCCTCAGGAAGTCGGGGCACGAGCTGCCGTCGGTGGTCGTGGAGGAGTGGCCGCACCCGGTGGAGCAGCCGCTCGGCGAGACCGTACGGGCCCACTTCGAGCGGCAGGACTATCTGCGCACGCACGACGACGCCGCGTTGCTCACCGCCCATTTCGCGCTCGCCCCCGAGGTCGTCCAGGAGCAGGTCGGGCTGCCCGGCGCGGAGGACCCCGAGCATGTGGTGCTGCGCCAGAACCGCGGGATGCGCCGGGCGACGAAGGTGGACACGGTCGCCGCGGGCTTCACCGGGGTCTGCGACGGCTCGCTGAGCGCGGGGCGGATCCTGGACGCGATCGCCCAGCTCATGGGGGAGGATCCGGTGCTGCTGCGCGACCGGACGCCGCAGGCGATCCGGCTGCTGGTGGAGGAGGGCTTCCTGCTGCCGGTGGCGGCGCCCGCGGCCTGAGGGGTCGGGCGCCTGGTGGGCAGGGCGCCTGATGGGGTGGGCGTATTTCCGGTGGCCCACGCGACGGAGACCGTACGGCTGCGGTTGGCGGGTGCCGGGGCCCGACCCGTACGGCGCGCGCCGGGCGCCGCCCGCGTACCGGCACCCGGTGTGCCGACACTCCGCGTACCGGCACCCGGCGGACGCCGCGCGAGTGAACCCCCCACGCCGTTCACGCGGAATTCGCGCCAATGACGCACCGAGGTGCCAGCCTCGGCCTGCGGAGCCGCGCGGTTCCGGGAATCGAACGGGGTAGGGCATGGAGAGCGGGCCGGCGATCTTCGCGGGGGCGGCGTTCGCGCTGTTCGGAGCCGCGCTGCTGCTGTGGACGGGTGCGCGTGTGGCGCACCGCGCCCCCGTGGCGCACGGTGTCAGCCCTGCGACTTCCATCACGCTGGCGACGCTCGCGGGCGTGTCGTTCCTCGCCCTCGGCGTCTGGTGCTTCGGCCGGATCTGATCCCCGCCCCCTGAAAGACGGCCCGGCGGCCTAGGGGTCCGGCGCGCCCGACCGGTCGTACGACGCCCGATCACGCCGGAATCCTGCCCGGAACGTGCCCGCCGCCGACCCCCGGGACCTGCGGCGAAGCCCTTTCCCCGGCCCGCCGGCCACCCGCTCCGTACGGCGCTCGCGGGCCCTCCGGCGCGGCGGGCACCTGGGTCCGGGCGGCAGAAACGTACGGACTCGGGTTACCGTTCGAGTGGCCGTTGCGGTCTTTCGCCGTTTGACACGGGGGCGGGTTGTACCGTCACACTCCGCAGCGAAGCAGCGTCATAGCGGGGCAAGTCCTGCCCCGCGCTGCCGCACTGCCGTACCGCGTAAGGCGGTACGGGCCATCGAGTGCCGACCGGAGAGAAGAGCGAAGTTGTCCCCGACCAGCGAGACCGGACACGCCGGCCGCCGACTCGTCATCGTCGAGTCGTCTGTCAAGGCGAAGACGATCAAGGGCTACCTCGGCCCCGGCTATGTCGTCGAGGCGAGCGTCGGGCACATCCGCGACCTCCCGAACGGCGCCGCCGAGGTGCCCGAGAAGTACACCGGCGAGGTGCGCCGCCTCGGTGTGGACGTCGAACACGACTTCCAGCCGATCTATGTCGTCAACGCCGACAAGAAGTCCCAGGTCAGAAAGCTCAAGGAGCTGCTGGCCGATTCCGATGAACTCTTCCTCGCCACCGATGAGGACCGCGAGGGCGAAGCCATCGCGTGGCATCTCCAGGAAGTCCTCAAGCCCAAGGTCCCGGTCCACCGGATGGTCTTCCACGAGATCACCAAGGAAGCGATCAGGGCTGCCGTCGCCAACCCCCGCCAGCTCAACAAACTGATGGTGGACGCGCAGGAGACGCGCCGGATCCTCGACCGGCTGTACGGCTACGAGGTCTCGCCGGTCCTCTGGAAGAAGGTCATGCGCGGCCTGTCCGCGGGCCGTGTCCAGTCCGTCGCCACCCGGCTCGTCGTCGAGCGCGAACGGGAGCGCATCGCGTTCCGCTCCGCCGAGTACTGGGACCTGACCGGCACGTTCGGCACCGGCCGTGCGGGCGACGCCTCCGACCCGTCGTCGCTGGTCGCCAGGCTCGTGTCCGTCGACGGCCGCAGGGTCGCCCAGGGCCGTGACTTCGGCCCGGACGGCCGGCTCAAGTCCGACCAGGTGCTGCATCTGGACGAGGCCAACGCCAACGCCCTCGCCGTGGCCCTCCGGGAGACGGCGTTCTCCGTACGCTCGGTCGAGTCCAAGCCGTACCGCCGCTCCCCGGCCGGCCCCTTCCGTACGACGACGCTCCAGCAGGAGGCCTCGCGCAAGCTCGGCTTCGGCGCGAAGGCCACCATGCAGGTCGCCCAGAAGCTGTACGAGAACGGCTTCATCACCTATATGCGTACGGACTCCACGACCCTCTCGGACACCGCGATCTCCGCGGCCCGCGCACAGGTCACACAGCTGTACGGGGCGAGCTATCTGCCCGACAAGCCGCGTACGTACGCCAACAAGGTCAAGAACGCGCAGGAGGCGCACGAGGCGATCCGCCCCTCCGGGGACCGCTTCCGTACGCCCGCCGAGACGGGCCTGACCGGCGATCAGTTCCGGCTCTACGAGCTGATCTGGAAGCGGACGGTCGCCTCCCAGATGAAGGACGCGGTCGGCAACAGCGTCACCGTCAAGATCGCGGGCGCGTCGAGCGACGGCCGGGACGCCGAGTTCTCCGCGTCCGGCAAGACGATCACCTTCCACGGCTTCATGAAGGCCTATGTAGAAGGCGCCGACGACCCGAACGCCGAGCTGGACGACCGCGAGCGACGGCTGCCGCAGGTCGCCGAGGGCGACCCCCTCTCCGCTGAAGAGATCAGCGTCGACGGCCACGCCACCAAGCCGCCGGCTCGCTACACCGAAGCGTCGCTGGTCAAGGAGTTGGAAGAGCGCGAGATCGGCCGCCCGTCGACGTACGCGTCGATCATCGGCACGATCCTCGACCGCGGCTACGTCTTCAAGAAGGGCACGGCGCTGGTCCCGTCGTTCCTCTCCTTCGCCGTGGTGAACCTGCTGGAGACGCACTTCGGCCGACTCGTCGACTACGACTTCACCGCGCGGATGGAGGACGATCTCGACCGCATCGCGCGGGGCGAGGCGCAGTCCGTGCCGTGGCTGAAGCGGTTCTACTTCGGTACCGGTACTGGTACGGGTGCCGGTGACGACTCGGAGGGCGCGGCCGCCGCAGGCGCAGCCGCGGCGGGCAACGGCGACGGGGACCATCTGGGCGGGCTCAAGGAGCTCGTCACGGACCTCGGCGCCATCGACGCCCGCGAGATCTCGTCCTTCCCGATCGGCGACGGCATCATGCTGCGCGTCGGCCGCTACGGGCCGTACGTCGAGCGCGGCGAGAAGGACGCGGAGGGCCATCAGCGGGCCGACGTGCCCGAGGACCTGGCGCCCGACGAGCTGACGCTTGAGTACGCGGAAGAGCTGCTGGCCAAGCCGAGCGGCGACTTCGAGCTCGGTGTGGATCCGCGCAGCGGGCATCAGATCGTGGCCAGGGCCGGGCGTTACGGCCCGTACGTGACCGAGGTCCTGCCCGAGGGCACCCCGAAGACCGGGAAGAACGCCGTCAAGCCGCAGACCGCCTCGCTGTTCAAGTCGATGTCGCTGGACACGGTGACGCTGGCGGACGCGCTCAAGCTGATGTCGCTGCCGCGTGTGGTCGGTACGGACGCCGAGGGCGTCGAGATCACCGCGCAGAACGGCCGTTACGGCCCGTATCTCAAGAAGGGCACCGACTCGCGCTCGCTGACCCGCGAGGAGCAGCTCTTCGACATCACGCTGGAGGAGGCGCTGGCGATCTACGCCCAGCCCAAGCAGCGGGGCCGGGCCGCGGCGAAGCCTCCTTTGAAGGAGCTCGGGACGGACCCGGTGAGCGGGAGCCCGGTCGTCGTGAAGGACGGCCGCTTCGGGGCGTACGTCACCGACGGCGAGACGAACGCGACGCTGCGGACGGACGACAGCGTCGAGGAGATCACGCCGGAGCGCGGTTACGAGCTGCTCGCCGAGAAGCGCGCCAAGGGACCCGCCAAGAAGAAGACGGCGAAGAAGGCCCCTGCGAAGAAGGCCACCGCCAAGAAGGCTCCCGCCAAGAAGACGGCGACGGCGAAGAAGACCGCGGCCAAGAAGACGACGACGGCGGCGAAGAAGACCGCAGCGAAGTCGACGGCCGCGAAGAAGTCGGCGGCGTCGTCCCGTACGGGAACGGGCACGGGAACGGGCACCAACTCCGGTGCCGGCGACGACGAGTAGCAGGACGCGGAAACGGCGCGACCGCCGCACGGAGCCTCCACGGGGATCGCCCGGAGGTCCGTGCGGCGGCTGTTTGTTCGGGCGGGCCTCCGGGCACCGGCGGGCTCCGGATAGGCTGGGCGGATGACGCGAGCCGAGCAGCCAACGGTCGTGAGCCCCACCTCCGACTCCGACGCACTTGCCGCAGACTCACGAGAGCGTGCCGTACGAGCTTTGTTGCGATTCCCTCCGCTGCGGCGGCTGTGGGGCGCACAGCTCGTGGGCGGCATCGGCGATGCACTCGCCCTTCTCGTGCTTCTGCTGCTGTCGTTGCAGGCGGCGGTCGCCGAGGGCTCGTTCGGGGCGGGATACCGGGGAGTGGCGTTCGCCGTCGCCGCGGTCTTCGGTGCCCGGATCCTTGCCACAGTGCTCTTCGGAGCCGTACTCCTCGGGCCGCTGTCCGCGCTCACCGCGCCCGGATCCGGGACGCGCGTGTCCGGAGCACGGGCGGGCGACGGCGCCGAGGCAGGCAGCGGCGCCAAGGGCGGTCCGCTGGACCGTCGCTGGACGATGATCGGGGCCGACGGCGTACGCCTCGTGCTGCTCATCATCGCGCCGCTCTGGCTCGACTGGAGCCCCGAGAACGCGCTGCCGATCCTGCTCAGTACGGTCTTCGTCGCCGGTGTGGCCGAGCGCTTCTGGACGGTGGCCAAGGAGAGCGCGGCGCCCGCCCTGCTCCCGGCCCCGCCGCCGGAAGGCGACGCCGTACGCCCGATGCCCGACCGTCTCGACGCGCTGCGCAGGCTCTCGCTGCGCACGAGCTTCGTGGCGATCCCGGTGGCCGCCGCCGTGCTGCTCGTCGTCACGCTGATCAGCAATCTGATCGGTACGGGCGTCGAGTGGTTCTCACTGCACCAGGCGGCCCTCGGGTCGTACGTCGCGGCCGGACTGTTCGCCGCCTCCGTGTCGACCCTGTTCATGCTGGAGCTGCCCGGCGGCCCCACCCCGCGCCCGCGCTCGCCGCTCGAAGGCCTGCGCCGTCCGACGACCGGAACGGGTCCGGACAAGGGCCGTACGGGCGCGGTGCCGCTGCTGGTGTTCGCCGCCGCGGCCGTGGCCGGCGCCGTCGCGTCCGCCGCCGCCGTCTCCGTACTGCACGCGAAGGACCTGGGCGGCGGGCCCGTCGCCTTCGCCCTCCTGATCCTCGCCCTGACGGGCGGCGTGGGGGTCGGTATCCGCGGCGCCGCGAAGGTGCTGCCGGGGCTGTCCCGGCGTCGGCTGTTCGCGCTGGCGATCGCCTTCACCGGTGTCGCGCTGCTGGTCACGGGACTCGTGCCCGACACGGCGACCGTGCTGTTCGTCGCGCTGCTCGCCGGTGTGTCCGCCGGGATCGCGGCCGCCACCGGTCACGGGCTGATCGACCAGGAGACCGAGGAGTACCGGCACGGCCGGCACACCGAACACCTCCAGGCCGTTGTCCGCGTCTACGTGGCGCTCGGCGCCGTGGTGGCCCCCGTACTCGCCGCCGCGATCGGACCGCACCGGCTGGCCTCCGGGGACTTCGTCTTCGCGCACGGCGGCGCGGCCTTCACACTGATGCTGGTCGGCGCGCTGCTGCTGCCCGTGGCCGCCGTCGTACTCGCCAAGACCGACGACCGGTCGGGCGTACCGCTGCGGCGTGATCTGGGTGACGCGCTGCGCGGCGGCGCCGACCCGGCGCAGGCCCCGGCGGCGAACGGCTTCTTCATCGCCGTGGAGGGCGGTGACGGCGCCGGGAAGTCCACCCAGGTCGAGGCGCTGGCCGCGTGGATCCGCGCCAAGGGCCACGAGGTCGTCGTCACGCGCGAGCCGGGCGCGACGGCGGTCGGCAAGCGCCTCCGGTCGATCCTGCTGGACGTGTCGAGCGCGGGTCTGTCGCACCGCGCGGAGGCGCTGCTGTACGCCGCCGACCGCGCGGAGCACGTCGACTCGGTCGTACGCCCCGCCCTGGAGCGCGGCGCGATCGTCATCTCCGACCGCTACATCGACTCCTCCGTGGCCTACCAGGGCGCCGGGCGCGATCTGGCGCCGACCGAGATCGCCCGTATCTCGCGCTGGGCCACGGACGGTCTCGTACCGAATCTGACGGTGCTGCTCGACGTCTCGCCCGAGGCGGCGCGGGAGCGCTTCACGGAGGCGCCGGACCGGCTGGAGTCCGAGCCGGCCGAATTCCATCAGCGTGTACGGGACGGCTTCCTCACGCTCGCTGCGGCGGACCCAGGCCGGTATCTGGTCGTGGACGGGGCGCAGGAGCCCGAGGCCGTCACCACTGTCGTGAGGCACCGGCTCGACCAGATGCTGCCGCTGTCGGCGGCCGAGGTGAAGGCGCAGGAGGAGGCGCGGAAGGCCGCCGCCGAGGAGGCGCGGCGCCGGGCCGAGGAAGAGGCCGCGCGGAAGGCCGAGGAGGAGCGCCAGGAGCGCGAGCGGCAGGCGCAACTCGCCAAGCTCCGCGCCGAGGAGGAGGAGCGCAAGCGCCGCGAGCTGGAGGAGGCGCGGCAGCGCGAGGCCGACCGGCAGGCGATGGAGGCCAGGGAGCGGGCCGAGGAGGCGCGCAGGCTGGCCGAGGAGGAGCGCGTACGGCGCGAGGCGGAGGACGCCACGCGGCGGGCGGAGGAGGAGCGGCTGCGGCGGCTCGCCGAGGAGGAGAGCCGGCTCAGGGCCGAGGCGGAGGAGCGGCGGCGCGAGAAGCAGCGCAAGGCGGAGGAGGCGCTGCTGAGGGCCGAGGAGGCGCGGCGGCTGGCGGAGGAGGCCGGAGCCGCGGGGGGCGCGGGGGGCGCGGGGGCTGAACGTCCGGAGTCGGACAACGAGTTGACGGTGCCGACGCCGGTGGTCACCCCGGACGACGCCACCCAGGAGGTGCCCGCGCCGCCGGGCGGGGACAGGTCGGGCGACAGGGGCGACAGGGGCGACTCGGGTGACTCGCGTGATTCGGGTCGCTCGGGTGACTCGGGTGGCTCGGGTGCGGACAACGACGAGACGCGGGTGATCCCGAAGGTTCCGGACCCGGGGGAGGAATCGGGGCGGTCGGGTTCCGGCGGGGCTTCGGGCTCGGGCTCCGGCCCCTCGGGGGCGGTGGACCGGGCCGTCGACGAGACGGCCGTACTGCCGCCCGTACGGGACGCCCATCCGGGCGACCGGGTGCCGCCCGGCTACTTCCGGGACAACGCGCAGGGACCGGCCACAGCGCCGCCGGTGGTCGGGAACGACCAGACGCGGGAGCTGCCGCAGGTCGATCCCGAGCGGCCGGCACGGCGGCGTTCGGACTGGGCGGAGGAGACTCCGCTGGACGATCTTCCGACGCTCGCCGACGAACTGCTCGGCCCGCGTGACGATGACGACGACATCGGCGGGGCGCGTGGTGGTCGCGGCCGGGGTGGCCGCTGAGGGACCGGTCGGTGGGGGGCCGTTCGGGCGCCGGTTGGCAGGGGGCCGGCCCGCGTGCTGGGGCCGTGGGCCGGAATGTGGGCCTCCGCCCCGGTGGGACGGGATTGTCAGACCCTGCCCCCACAATGGATCTCGAAAGTCGGCATCCGGTCCCGATCCCGGTCCGGATGCCGTGGCGCGCGACTCGGAGGCGGTGACGGCGCATGACCGTATGGGACGACCTGGTCGGGCAGGAGCGCCTCGCCGACACGCTCACCGCCGCCGCCCGTGACGCGGACGCCCGGGTCACCGCCGAGGCCTCGGGCACCCCGCCGCCCGAGGCGACGAAGATGACGCACGCGTGGCTGTTCACCGGCCCGCCGGGCTCCGGCCGTTCCACCGCGGCGCGGGCCTTCGCCGCCGCCCTCCAGTGCACCAGCCCGGACCGCGCGCTGGGCGGTGTGCCCGGCTGCGGGTTCTGCGACGGCTGCCACACGAGTCTGATCGGTACGCACGCCGACGTCGAGGTGGTCCGCACCGACCTGCTCTCCATCGGCGTCAAGGAGACCAGGGAGCTGGTCCGCCGGGCCCAGCTCTCCCCGGCCGTCGGCCGGTGGCAGGTCATCGTCCTCGAAGACGCGGACCGTCTCACCGAGGGCGCGGGCAACGTGCTGCTGAAGGCCGTCGAGGAGCCCGCGCCCCGTACGGTCTGGCTGCTCTGCGCCCCCTCCCTGGAAGACGTCCTGCCCACGATCCGCTCCCGCTGCCGCCATCTCACGCTCCGTACGCCACCGGTGGACGCTGTCGCGGACGTCCTGGTGAGACGCGACGGCATCGAGCCGGAAGCCGCGGCGGCAGCCGCGCGAGCCACGCAGGGGCACATCGGCCGCGCCCGCCGGCTTGCCACGGACGAACGGGCCCGCGCGCGCCGGGCCACCGTCCTCAAGGTCCCGCTGCGCGTCGAGGACATCGGCGGCTGCCTCCGGGCCGCCCAGGAACTGATCGACGCGGCGGGGGAGGACTCCAAAGAGGTCGCCGAGGGCGTGGACGTCAAGGAGACCGAGGAGATGAAGGCCGCGCTCGGGGCCTCGCCGGGCGGCCGGATGCCGCGCGGTACGGCGGGCGTCATGAAGGAGCTGGCGGACCGGCAGAAGCGCCGTTCGACCCGTACTCAGCGCGACAGCCTCGACCTGGCGCTCACCGACCTGACGGGCTTCTACCGGGACGTTCTGGCGATCCAGTTCGGCTCGCGGATCGGACTGGCCAACGACGACGTACGGGACGCGCTCGACCGCATCGCGAGAGCATCGACGCCGGAGGCGACGCTGCGCCGGATAGAGGCGATCTCGGCCTGCCGCCAGGCGCTCGACCGCAATGTGGCACCGCTGCTGGCGGTGGAGGCGATGACGGTGTCGCTGCGGGCGGGCTGAGCCGGACCGAGCCTGGTCCGCGTCGGGTCCGCGTCTGGCCTGGTCCGCGTCGGCCTGTACGCCGTCCTGTTCGCAGGAGTCACCCGTACGGACAGGGAAAAGCGACACCCACCACGCGGCGGCTAGGCTCCTCGAATGGACTTCAGGCGCCTCCTCCGTCTCTCGGCCGCCGGGCTCGCCGCAGCGGGTCTGCTCCTCTCCGGCTGCACGTCCGACGATTCGTCATCGGGCGAGGCGTCGCCGGAGTCGGGGGCTCCGACCGCGCTGAAGAAGTACTACGGGCAGAAGATCGACTGGCACGGGTGCGGCGTTCCCGAGTTCAAGTGCGCCTCGTTGAGGGTGCCGCTCGACTACGACCGGCCGAACGGCACCGAGATCAAACTCGCCATCGCCCGCAAGAAGGCCACCGGCCCCGGCGAGCGCCTCGGCTCCCTCCATGTGAACCCGGGCGGCCCCGGCGGCTCGGCCATCGACTATCTCCAGGGGTACGCGGGCATCGGCTACCCCGCCCCGGTCCGCGACCGCTACGACATGGTGGCCATGGACCCGCGCGGCGTCGCCCGCAGCGCGCCCGTCGAATGCCTCACAGGCAAGGAGATGGACGCCCACACCCAGGTCGACCAGACCCCCGACGAACCGGCCGAGCGGAGCCTCCTGGCCGAGTCCTTCAGGAAGCTCGCCGAGTCCTGCGAGAAGCAGTCGGCCGAGCTGCTGCCGCACGTCTCGACCGTCGAGGCCGCCCGTGACATGGACATCTTCCGCGCCGTCCTGCGCGACGAGAAGCTGACATACGTCGGGGCCTCGTACGGCACCTTCCTCGGCGCCACGTACGCCGAGCTCTTCCCCCGGCGCGTCGGCCGCCTGGTCCTCGACGGTGCGATGGACCCCTCCCTTCCGGCGGAGGAACTGAACCGCGACCAGACGGCGGGCTTCGAGACCGCCTTCCAGGCGTTCGCCGAGGACTGCGCCAAACACCCGGACTGCCCCCTGGGCACCGGGTCGCCGGAGGAGGCGGGCCGCCGTCTGACGGCCTTCTTCAAGGCCCTCGACAGGAAGCCGATCCCGACCGGCGAGCCCCGCAAACTGGGCGAGTCCCTGGCCACGACGGGCGTGATCAACGCCATGTACGACGAATCCGCCTGGCCCGGCCTCCGCGAATCCCTCAGCAGCGCGATTGACGACGACGACGGCTCCGGACTCCTCGCCCTGGCCGACAGCTACTACGAACGCGAGGGCGACGGCTCCTACACGAACCTGATGTTCGCCAACGCCGCGGTGAACTGCCTGGACCTCCCGCCGGCCTTCGAGGAACCCACCGAGGTCGACGCGGCGGTGCCCTCCTTCAAGAAGGCATCCCCGGTCTTCGGCACGGGCCTCGCCTGGGCCTCCCTGAACTGCGCCTACTGGCCGACGAAGGCGACGGGCACCCCACACCGCATCGAGGCGAAGGGCGCGCCCCCGATCCTGGTGGTCGGCACCACCCGCGACCCGGCGACCCCGTACAAATGGGCCCAGTCGCTCGCCGAGCAGCTCTCCTCCGGCGTCCTGCTGACGTACGACGGCGACGGCCACACGGCGTACGGCCGGGGCAGCGACTGCGTGGACACGGCGATCAACACCTACCTCGTCGAAGGCACCCCACCGAAGAACGGCAAGAAGTGCTGACCACACCCCCCTCCCCAGCCAAACCCTGGTTCGGGGCACCCCCAAGAACCCTGTAGACTCGCACCCGCTGCTGATGCGAACCTGACCGTGCGCGGACAGAACAAATCCGCAGCTTGCCGCCTTAGCTCAGTTGGCCAGAGCAACGCACTCGTAATGCGTAGGTCTCGGGTTCGAATCCCGAAGGCGGCTCGGAAGAACCTCAGGACTCACTCGCCGTGACCTGGGGTTTTTTCATGCCCGGGGCATGCCGAAACGCGCGGCGGGGACGACGTTGTCCGTCACTCGGCCGGAGCGCGAAGGAGCCAGTCTTCGGTGCTTTCGGGCAGCACCCGGCGCAGGACCGGAGCCGAAGAGGCAAGGGATGCGGCGAATGCCGCGACGAGATCGTGCGGCACGCCGGCGGAGAACGACGCCGCCCACAAGTACGGTGCGCCAAGGGCGGGTTCGGCCCACGCCTGCCACCCGGCCGGACCCGCCTCGTCTGCCACCACGGTCAAGGCGCGCGGGTCACCATCCTGGATGAGCGGCGGCACCTCACCGAGGCTTACGCACGTGGTGAACATCGGGTCCACCGCCCCGGAACGGGGATGGTCGATGTCGCGCAGCCGGCCGCGGGTGGCCAGTCGACGACGTCGACACCGGGGGGCTTCACCCGAATGAGGTTTGGTATCGGGCCATGTTGGCACGCCGCATTCTGATCCGAGGCCGTGCGCGGGCGGGCGACGAGGTTCTGGCACGGCGGCGGTCGCGCCGCCCGGGGTTCGACAGCGTTCGGGCGTACGGATCTCGGTCGTGCACCCCGTCCTGTCAGGGACCGTCAGGGGGGCACGAGCGGTCGGCCGTACGCCCGGCCGCCGTCAGACCTCCAGTTCGGCCTCGATGCGCTTGAGTGCGTGGCGGGCCAGCGCGAGGTTTCCACGGCCGCGGTCGAGCGCGAGGTACAGGAAGAGGCTGCCGCTGCTGCTCGCCATGGGGCGGATCAGGTGGTACTGCTGGCCGAGCGTGATCAGGATGTCCTCGACCGTGTCGTTCATCTGGAGCGTCGCGAGTGTGCGGTTCTTCGCCCGCACGACCTCGGTGTTGCCGGCGGCGGCGACGTCCAGGTCCAGGCCCTGACCGCCGCCGAGGGTGCCGAGCGACATGCCGCTCTCGTAGTCGACCACGGCAACGCCGATGGCACCGTCCACGGTCATGGCTTCCTTGAGCGCTGTTTCGAGGTTCATACCCTTGCCCTGTCTTTGACTGTTTAGTGGCTTTTTGACCGTTGATCGGTGACGGATCAGAAAAATACAACTAGACGCTCTGTTCTGACACTTTGAACTTAAACTACTGTGGTTTTTGTAATCTTGTGAAGCATCAGTGAAGGGGTACGGGTGTCATCGCTCGAAGCTTCCCTGTCCCAGTTGCTCTCGGCGCCGGGCATCAACACGGTCGCGCTCGTCGACGCGGTGACGGGTCTGGTCTACGGTCAGGCGGGCCTGGGGGGCGTCGACGGCATCGAATGCAGCGACTTCGCCGCGCTCGTCGGTGACGGACTCCATGCCGCCGGCGCCCAGGGGGATCTGGAGAGCATCGTTGTGACCAGTTCACATCATCACCACATTCTGCGTAGTCTGCCGAGGCAGGGGGATCCGGTGTTCCTGGCCGCCACGCTGGAGCGGGAGCAGGCCAACCTGGCGCTGACCCTGCACGAGTTGGGCGTCTACGCGACGGGGGCGATGACGTGAGCCCACGGTCCGGCCGTCCGCACAATGTTCCGGCGCTGTTGAACTCGCTGCACCAGGACCAGTACACCGGCGCCGTGCACCTCACCGGTTCGCCGGGCGGGTCCATCCATCTGCGCAACGGTCTGGTGGTCTCGGTCGAGACTCCGGCCGCTCCCAGCGCAGAATCCATTCTGCTCAAGACCGGCCGGATCACCGACACCGTCTGGGCGTCCGCTGTCGCCACGGCCTCCGCGTCCGGGAATGACCTGAAGGCGGAACTCGCGGCCCGCGGACTCATCGGACCGGAGGAGTTCGAAGTGGTCTGCGCCGCGACGGTCTTCGACGGTGCCTTCGCCCTGGCGCTCAACCCGCCCGGAGACTGGGAACTGACCGAGTCCGGTCCGTCCGTCGTCGCGGGCTTCGCCGTACGGCCGCAACGCCTCACCGCGGAGACCACCCGGCGTACGGCCCTGCTGACCGGCCTGTGGGGGCCGCCGTCGGAGTTCGCCCGGACCCGGATCCGTCAGGCGGGCGCCGCGGTCTCCCGTATACAGCCCCGCTACGTGGCGCTGCTGAGCGCGGTGAACGAGCGCCGCAACCCGCGTGACATCGCCTTCGCCGTGGGGCGTGGACTGTACGCGGTGATGCTGGACTTGAGCCGGATGCAGGCACTCGGACTCATCCGCCGCGATTCCCCCGCCCCCGTGGGCCGCCCCAGTACCGCGGCCCGCGCGGTGGGCCCGCGGAAGCCCCCGCCCGTCGCCCCCGCGTCACCGCTTCCCCGGCGTGCCCCGGGAAACCGCCGGCCGCCTCTCCCGGGCACCGCGTGAGTTCGCGACGACGCAGGACCGCCCGGCGGCGCCACCTCGCCATGGCCAGTGCTCTCAAGGCCCGCAAGCCGCCCCGGACTCTCCCACCACCGCTTCCCCGGCGCGACGGTGGAGGGACTCCGGCGCTTCCGCCCCTGGGCGATCTCAAGAAGGACCCTCCCGATCTGGACCTGCTGCGCCGGGTCCGGGCCGGCCTCGACGCACTGTCCTGCCCAGGCGGGCACGTTTCCGCGCACACCACGACCGGCAAGGAACAGCCATGGACGACACCCGCACATCCGACCCCCTCGTAGAGGTTCTGACCGCCCTGCGCGACACGGTCGCGGGGGTGAGCGAGACCGTCATCTCGACGGGCGACGGTCTCCTGGTCGCGGCGGACGCCGACGTGGTCCATCCCGAGTCCGTCGCCGCCCTGGCGGCTGCGGTCCTGGGCGTGGGCCGCCGGCTGGCCGAGCAGGCCAACACCGGCTCACTGCGGGATGTGGTCACCCGATGCGCCGGTGGCCACATCGTGGTTCTCGCGATCGGCGACCGCGCTTTGCTTACCTTGATCGGCGACGAGGGGCTGGACCTCGTCGGCCTCCAGCGCGTCATCCCCACGACGATCGAACAGTTGGAGAAACTGCTGGCCGCGGACGTGGTCTAGGTTCTGTTTCCTGGATCAGGTGCGGAGCCAGATCGTCAGGGCGGCGACGGTGACGGTGTCGAGGTAGACGTAAGCGCGTTTGTCGTAGCAGGTGGCCAAGGCCCGGAAGTTCTTCAGGCGGTTGATCGCCCGCTCGACGACGTTGCGTTTCTTGTACCGCTCCTTGTCGAAGCCGGTCGGCCGGCCACCGGCCGAGCCGCGCCTGCGGCGGTTGGCCCGCTGGTCCTTCGGCTCGGGAATGGTGTGCCGGATATTGCGTCTTCTCAGGTAGCGGCGGTTGCGGCGGGAGCTGTATGCCTTGTCCGCGCTGACACTGTCGGGCCGGGTGCGAGGCCGCCCCGGCCCGATGCGGGGGATGGAGATCTTCTCCATCACTGCCTCGAACTGAGGGCTGTCGCCGTCCTGTCCGGGCGTGAGAAGCAGGGAGAAGGGAGAGGGGACGGCATCGGCCGTCGGCCGACAGATAGATCTCGTGGTGAAACCGCCACGCGAGCGTCCTGAGCACTCGCCTGTCTGACCACCTCCGCCAGGCGGACCGACAGACTCCGAAGCGGAGGATCGGTCCGATTCGCCCTTCGGCGGGGCCCCTTTTGAGGAGCGACCAGAGGCGGGGCGGCGTTCCGCGCGCCGGCCGCGTACTGATGGGCCCGCGTCGTGGTGGAGTCCACCGAAACGTCCCAGTCGATCAGGCCCTGGGCATCCTCGGCTGTCTGAACCCGTGTCAGCAGCAGGTCCCCGGTACCGTCGGCCGACCAGCGGCGATGCCGTTTGCAGACCGTCTCCCAAGGCCCGAAACGCTCCGGCAGGTCCGCCACGGAACCCCTGTCCGCACCCGGAACAGAACGCCGTTGATGACCTTCCGGTGCTCGCTCCAGCGACGCGCGTACGCCCGTTCGTTGTCCGATGAAAGCATCGATCAACATTCCGCTTCCTCGCCGGAACCGGTGGACAGCCCGGAGGGTTTCGGGTACACGGGCGGTGGCTCCTGGCAGGTAATGCGGCGGCTGGTGGCGCATTACCTGCGCACGGCGGACCGGGCCGATCGGCTCGCCTATCCATTCCGTTCGCGGATCGATCTCGATGCGGATCACCTCCCTCGGATGTCACAGCCGGAGATGGGCGACGCACAGGCTGCCGAGCAATGGCTGGTGATCGAAAGCGCCAACTTGCTCAGCGCACTCGACTGGACTCGACAGCATGGTTCGGAACGTCAACTAGCTCTGGCTGCCCATGTGCTGGCCGGATTCCTGGATATGGAGGGTTATCTGGGCACGGCCGAACCGATCCTGCGCCGGGCGGTCGCGTACTGGCGCGCCGCAGGTGATGACGCGGCGCGGGCGCGGGCCCTGCTCGACCTGAGCGGGGTGTGTTCCCACAGTGGCGACTACGACGGGGGTCACGCGGCGGCGAGCGAGGCACTCGGTCTGGCACGGTCTCTCAGTGACTCCGAACTGGAAAGTGAGTCCATTCATCACCTTTGGATTCCGCTGTGGCACACCGGGCAGTTCGTACTCGCTCAGACCCTTCAGGAACGCGCGCTTTATTTGCGTAAGCAATCGGGGGACACTTTGCAGATCGCGCGTAGTCATAATTTACTGGGAATTACCCAACTTCACCTCGGTCGGGATCATGAAGCTCTCGATTTATTTGAGCAAGCGCTTTTGGGATTCGCTGAAGCTTCGGATAATCGCGGGCGCTATCGGCTGGTTCAGGAGGGGCATCGAGGGGGCTAGACTCCTCATCGCAAGCGCGCGGCGGTCAGCTCTCTCCGTGAATCCCGCCGCCCTTTGCCTTCCCCAAGAACTGAGATATAAGGGAAATCTACTGTGTCATAAATCGGTAACCGGGGCCCGCGCGAAGACACCCCGGGAACGGTCCGTCGCCTCCGTAAATTGCGCTTCGGCATTGCATTTGTTTGCATGCCGTGCCTAATATTCCAGGTGACGTCGAACTCGGTCGGGTCCGGCAGTATCTGAGTGAGTTCCGAAGCGGTGCCGGGTCATGGAAACGTGGCCCGGCGCCGTGCTGTCCGAGGCCGGTGAGGTCACGCCTCCCGCGCCGGGCGGCGGGGTCTCGCGGGGAAAGTCGCCGCCGTTGCCAGGGCCGTGAATGCCTCGCGGGTGTGGGTGGACAGCGGGTCCGTGGGGGTGGCGGACCAGGTCGTCAGGGCGCAGTGGAACGCCGCCACCACCATGTCGACCGCCAGTCGGGGGCGCAGGTCGGCCGGGTCGGCGATGTCGAGGCGGCGGTGCAGGGTTTCCATCGCCCTGCGCGTGGTGCGGTCGCAGAAGTGCAGGCCGTGCGCGTCCATCGAGGGGGTCAGTTCGGTCAGGTTGAGGCTGAGCAGTACGCGGTGGGCCCAGTCGTCCGAGGTCGTCCGGTCCAGTGCCGTGAGCAGGGTGTCCTGGATCAGGAGCAGCAGCGGGCGGTCGGCGGGGCCGAGGTCGGTCGTTTCGAGGACGTCGAGGAACGTGAGCCACAGGTCCTGCGTCGGAGCCATCGCCACGTCTTCCTTGCTGGTGAAGTAGCGGAAGAACGTGCGCTTGGAGACCTCTACGGAGTCGCAGAGCTCGTCGAGTGTCACCTTGCCGAAGCCGCGCTCCGTGAAGAGTGCCAGGGAGGTGTCCACCAGGAGCTGACGGGTGCGCCGCTTCTTGCGCTCGCGCAGCGGCAGGGGCGGGGATACGTCAGGGGGCCCGGGTGCGGTGCTCATGAGGCCACCGTACCCGAGAGCGTGCACTGAGGAGCTAATGCCGCTTGTGCGCGTGTGCCACTCAGTGGCACATTGGCGGTGAGCCTCCAGGAAACAGGAAAGGCGTTACTCCCATGCGTGCTCTGCTTGTCGACCGCTCCACGCCCGTCGGCCTCCGCCTCGGCGAGGCCCCCGACCCCGTACCCGCGCCGCACCAGGCCCTGGTCAGGGTGGCCGCGACCTCGCTCAATCACGGTGAGGTCCGATTCGTCCTGCGGGAAGCCGCCGACGGGGCCGTGCTCGGCTGGGACGCCGCCGGAGTCGTCGAACGCGCCGCCGCCGACGGCTCGGGTCCGCCCGTCGGTACGCCGGTGGTCACCCTCGGCCCCGACGGCGCCTGGGCCGAACTGCGCGCGGTTGACACCGACTTGATCGGTACGGTCCCGGCCGGCGCCGACCTCGGGGCCGTCAGCACCGTCCCCGTGGCGGGCGGCAGCGCCCTGCGCGCACTGGCGCGGATCGGGCCGATCCTCGGCAAGCGGATCCTGGTCACCGCCGCGACGGGCGGCACCGGGCGGTACGCCGTACAGCTCGCCCGGCTCGGCGGCGCCCATGTCATCGCCTCCACCGGCGACCCCGATGCCCACGGGGAGAGCCTTCGGGCGCTCGGCGCGCACGAGGTGGTCGCCGGGCCGGCCGGGCTGGGCGCGCCCGTCGACGGTGTGGTCGATCTGGTCGGCGGCGACCAACTCGTGCATGCCTTCGAGCGGTTGAGGCCCGGCGGGACCCTGGTCTCGGTCGGTCATGTCGCGGTCGACCAGGGTGAGAACTTCCCGTACGGCGCGCTCTTCGGCAACGAGGGACGGCACGACCGCTCGCTCGTCACCTTCTTTCTGCTGGACTGCCAGGACCTCGGGCCCGACCTCGGTGTGCTCGCGGCCAAGGTCGCCGCCGGCGAGCTGGACGCGAACGTCTCCTGGCGCGGCGGCTGGGACAAGGCGCCGGACGCGGTCGGGGCCCTTCTCGAACGCCGGCTCCACGGGAAAGCCGTCCTCGAACTGCTCTGAGGGGGGACGGGGATACGGCACCGGCCCCCGGGACAGGTCCCGGGGGCCGGCAGGTCGATCAGGGTGCGGCGGGGGTCAGTTGGCGTCGACCAGGTCGTGGGCCGGGACCTTCACCGTGCGCGCGCCCGGCTTGCCGCCCAGGACGACCTTGCGCAGCGCGCTGTTGTTGTCGAGGTTCGTCTCCTTGAGACGGTTCTCGGGGTTGGCCAGCACCTGGATGTAGTAGGTGCCGTTCGGCAGGTTGGTGATGTCGAAGGACTGGCCCGGCAGGTCCTGGGTGTACGTGTCGCCGGAGCCGACGTCCAGCACCTCGCGGACGGAGATCGAGTTCTCCTGGCCGCACGCGGTGGACAGATCGGTGTTGCCCGGGTGCCAGTTGGCGTTCTTCACTGTGTAGTCGACCGCGTCGGTGTTGGCCAGGCAGAACGCCTCCTTGCCGCTGCGCACCTGCTCCTTCTGGTCCGCCTTCAGGAGCCGGTAGCTGGCGAAGTCGGTGAAGTGCCAGTGCTCGTGGCCCGGCCGCGGGTCCCACTCCATGGTGCCGGTCGGGGTGTAGCCGACCTGCGTACCGTCCGCGTCGTAGAAGTACTGGTAGGCGTCCATCAGTTCCTTGCCGGGGCTGCGGAAGCCGTCCACGACGAGCTGAGCGGGGCCCGCGTTCCAGACGTTGGCGCTGAAGGCGAGGTAGTCCTTGCCCTTGACCTCCTGGCCGCCGTCGCTGATCTCGATGCCGTAGGCCGGCAGCGAACGCAGGTCGGGCTTCGGCACGTCCGGGACCGCCGCCTTGCCGGTCGGACGCTTGGCGTTGGGGCTGGCGGCGGGCGCCTGGCGGGAGCCGTCCGTGCGGCCGGGGCCGTCACCGACGGGTGCCACCGCTGCCTTGAGCGAGGCCTTCTTCAGCGCCCACGGCAGGGCGGGCGGGGCCGGGATGAGCGGACCGTGGCCCACGTTGTACGAGGGGCCGGCGCCGCTCGTCGGGGCCGCGGGGGCGTCGGGGCGCATCGAACCGTGCCCGGCCATACCCTTCATGGCCGCCATGTCGTGGCCGCTGTGGCCGGACATCGCCTTGTTGGCGCGCAGCCCGGCTCCGTCCTCGTCCTCCCAACTGCGCTCGCGCACCGTCAGGTTGATCAGCTGCGGCTTGCTGGAGATACCGAAGAGGTCGCGGTAGCGCTTGTTCACCGTCACCTTGGCGGTGTACTTGCCGGCGGCGAGCTTCACCGGCTCGGAGGAGTAGCCGGCGTACGTGTTGGACGCCCAGCCCTTCTCGACGCCCCACACCGAACCGAGGGTGAACGCGTTCTCCGGGCAGCTCTCCGGGTACTTCGACTTCGCGGGTCCGTCGGGGTCGATCCGGCCCGCCGCGTTGTTCGGGCAGTACTTCTCGGAGCGGTTGACCACGACCTTGCGGTTCGTGTCGGTGATGCTGATCTGGGCGAAGTCCGGCAGACCCGAGAAGTCCTTCACCAGGTCCGCGGGAAGGGCCTTGGTGGTGGTCTCGGTGCCGTTGTGGATGATCTGCTCGGCGACGACCGGGTCCTTGTACGACTTGCGGGTCACCTTGAGTTCGAACGGTCCGCCCTCGGACGTGAGGTAGGTCCCGAGGTCGAGGTAGACGCCCGGGTCCTCCTTCCACGAGTTGAGCGTCAGCGAGTTGGTCGCGGCGATCAGGCTGAGCTTCGGCGTGGTCTGCGCCGAGTCGCCGTCGGGTGCCGCGGCCACGACGCCGGCGGTGACGGCTAGCGCCGCACCGGCGGCCAACGCCGAACGCCGGAGCCGGGCTTGGTGCGTTCTGGTCATCGTTCCTCGTTCTCCGAGTTTCCGAGTGCTTTCCGAGTGCTTTCCGGATGTCTGCGTGGACGGTGGACGGACAGTCGGCGCGACGTACGGACTCGGAATCGCGGAACTGTCTTCCCCGTATCTGAGAGGCCGGGGGAGGGGCTGTGGGTTGTCTGTGAACCGCGGAGACATGGATCGTTGGCCGAAAGCCGCTTCTGGATGCCGTATCCGGCCATCTTTGTGCCGTTTTCGTCTGGCGTGCGTTCCGGCCGGGCCCGGTCCAGGCCGCGCTCGGTCCAGCCCGCGCTCGGGTGAGGTGGCCCACCGGTGGTCGAGCCGGTACACCGTCTCGTAGCCCAACTCGGCGCGAAGATTGGTGAGATGGACGTTGATGTCGGTCCCGGCTCGGTCTCCGCTCGGTTCCGGCGTCGTTCGGGGCGCTAGGCCGTGTCTGACAAATAGCGCCGTCCGCCCGCAGGGCGTCGCGCGCCAGCCGCTATTTGTCAGACACGGCCTAGCGCAGCCGTGCCGTCAGGCTGTGGCCGTGTACCTGGTGGGTGTTGACGTCGATGCGGGTGCCGCCGAGCACCTTGCGGACGCGGACCCCGTCGTCGGACGACACGGCACGCAGCCAACGGCCGTGCAGGGTCACCGAGACCGTGCTCCGTTCCATCGTCGGGTCCGCGACCGCGAGTGAGACCGTGTCGTCGTGCTCCGTCCGCAGCAGCACCGACGCGGCGCCCTCGATCGCGAGCCGGCCCGCGTGGTGGATGCCCGGCGTGAAGGTGTTGGCGGCGAGGAGGGACAGGCCGCGGTGTTCGACGGCCTGTACGCGTGTGCTGTTGGCCACCACGGACAGCGGCCCGCGCCCGTACGCGGTCAACTGCCCCTCCGTGGCGTTCGGTACGAGCGCGTGGGCCATCGACAGCCGCCGGGCGCCCGCCGGTTGGTCGACACGGAGTGAGAACACCCGCTTGGTGACCGGGGTGTCGGGGTTCGACGTACGCACGACGCGCCGACTCCTGGTGACCGTGTCCAGCGCGACGGTCGGCAGACTGCCACGGTCCGCGTCCAGGAAGACGTACCCGACCGAGACCCCCTGCCCGGCGTCCGCGTACCGCAGCCAGGACACCGGGCCCGGAGCCGTACCGCTCCCCGACCACGCCGCGCCGTTCCGGAGCCGCCCGTTGACCGTGACGGTGTCCGGCGCGGCGGCGATCCTGCTGTCCAGCGTGGTCGTCACCGCGCGTCCCGCCGGGTCGCCGACCCCGGCCGCCAGGACGACGATCTCCTCGTCGAACATGAACCACGACTTGGTGGCGACCGCGTTCCGGTAGGTGACGAAGTCGTCGGGCAGCTCGCCTGCCTGCTTCGCCGCGTACGCGACGTCGTCGCCGAGCACGAGTCCCACCGCGCCGTACGTGCCCAGACGGGCCCCGCCGGACAGGGTGTTGGTGCCGCGCGGGAAGTAGACGTACGTGTTCTGCGACTCGGAGGACGAGGTGAAGCCGCGCTCCGGGTTGTCGTACCAGGCCGTGCCGTACAGCCCGGGGATCGTCCCGCGCGTCTCCACCGGCGCGGTGACGCCCGCCAGTTGGTACGGCGACACCGTCGTGTAGTAGTCGACGCCGAAGGCGAGCGTCTGGTCCTGGCCCGCGAGATACAGATAGTGCGCGCCGTCGCCCTGGAACCACGGCATCAGGTTCTCGCCGCTCATGTACTCGTACTTGCTGATCCGGGCCGAGCTGCGGGCGAGCGCGAAAGCGTAACCGGGCCGCCGGTGCACGGTCTTGTCCATCGCGTTGAACGCGGTGTGGCTCTCCGCGTCCCCGAGGTCCCGCGCCGGCACGGACGTGTCGGCGAGGATGTCGGCGTAGCGCGCGACGCTGACCGGTGAGACGAAGACGGCCGGGTCGAGCGCGGCCTTCGACGTCTGCCGTACGAACTTCACATACCCCGCGAGCGCGCCGGCGTCGGTGCCCGTCGCGTGTCCCGAGAGATCGACCACGGCCTCGACGACGACCGCGACGTCCGTGTAGCCCGTCGCCGTCCGCGACACCCCGCGGCCCTTGACGACCTCCATCATCCAGCCCTCGAAGACGAGCGGCGCGAAACCGTCGGCCACCCACCCCCGCACGACGGCCACCAGATCGGCGGTGTCGATGTAGTCGGTGCCTTCGAGGATCTTGACGGTCCCCACGGCGCGGGTGAGCAGGACCTTGCCGTACGAGCCGGTGTACGCGACCGAGTCGTGCTGGATGAAGGAACCGTCGGCGTAGAAGCCGTCGGTGACGCCGTGTTGGGGCCGGTACGGATCGACTGTGGCGTACACGGTCAGCTGGTCGGCGACGGCCTTGGTGACGCGCGCGTCGTCGCCGGTGACGGCGCCCTGGAGGATCCGGTTGGTGGTGATGTCGGCGAGGTTCGCACCGGTGTGGAAGCGCGAGTCGAGGTCGACGTCGCCGTCCTTGCCGTTGCGCAGATAGGCATCCATCGAGGCGAGATACGTGGCGGCCAACTCAGGCCGGTACGCGGCGAGTTCGTCCTTCAGCAGGACGAGGGTCTTGCTGACGCTCGCGGAGATGCCGATCTCCCAGTTGAACCAGTTGCCGTAGTAGCCCTTCGACTGGTCCCCGTAGTACGTGTCGTGAAGCAGCGTCAGGCCGTCGATGACGCGCCGCTGGACGCTCACGTCGTCGCGCAGGTTGGAGGCGGCGGGGCCGGGGGTGCGGGTGGCGAGGGCGATCTCGTACAGGTACTGGTACGAGGTGTTGAGGTTCGCGTCGCTCGTGCCGAGGGGGAGGCCCTTGAAGAGTTCCCCGGCGCCCGCGCCGTCGAGCGCGGTGAGGCGGGTGCGGGCCGTCGACGCGATGGCCGCGAGCTTGGCGGCGACCTCGGGGCGGGCGTTGGACTCGGCGGTTCCGGCGAAGATCGCGAGGGCGTTGGCGAGGATCGCGGCATGGTTGGCGGCCGGGTCCGCCGAGTCGGCCGAGCCGACCCGGCCAACTGCCTGAGCGCGCAATGGCGCGGCCATGGCGAGCAGGGCGGACGCGGGCAACATCGTCAACAGGGTGCGGCGCGAGAGCTGCATGGGAGTGCTCCAAACTCGGCAAACTCGGCCAGAAAGCGCTTGCTGCATCCAAACAACCGGGATTACGCCTGTCAATGAACGGGGCGGGAGTCCGTGACGACCTCGCTATACACGTCATGTATACGTCGTGTGTAGAGTGTCCGCCATGTCAATCGGACACACGCTCCTCGGGCTCCTCGAATCCGGCCCCCAGCACGGCTACAACCTCAAACGCGCCTTCGACGAATCCTTCGGCCACGACCGCCCCCTGCACTACGGGCAGGTCTACTCGACCATGTCCCGGCTGCTGAAGAACGGGCTGGTCGAGGTCGACGGCATAGAGGCCGGCGGAGGCCCCGAGCGCAAGCGGTACGCGATCACCGAAGCCGGCATCACCGATGTCGAGCGCTGGCTCGCGCAGCCGGAGAAGCCCGAGCCGTATCTCCAGTCCACCCTCTATACGAAGGTCGTCATCTCGCTGCTTACCGGGCGCGGCGCGGCCGAACTGCTCGACACACAGCGGGCCGAGCATCTGCGGCTGATGCGCGTGCTGACCGAGCGCAAGCGGCAGGGCGACCTCTCGGACCAGCTGATCTGCGACCACGCGCTGTTCCATCTGGAAGCCGACCTGCGCTGGCTGGAACTGACCGCCGCCCGCCTGGACAAGCTCGCCGAGGAAGTACGCCGATGAGTGCCACGCCCCCCACACCCCCCACGCCCTCCTCCACCACTCCCGTGGCTCCCTCCACCACCCCCGCGGCGCCCGAGGGCTCGCTGCTCGCCGCGTACGACCTGCGTAAGTCGTACGGCGCCACCCCCGCTCTCGACGGGGCCTCCTTCTCGATCCACCCCGGCGAGATCGTCGCCGTCATGGGCCCCTCGGGATCCGGGAAGTCCACGCTGCTGCACTGCCTCGCCGGCATCGTGCCCGCCGACTCAGGGACCATCAGCTACCAGGGCCGCGACCTCACCGGACTGTCCGACAGGGCGCGCAGCGCGCTGCGCCGCACGGACTTCGGCTTCGTCTTCCAGTTCGGCCAGCTCGTGCCCGAGCTGACCTGCCTGGAGAACGTGGCGCTGCCGCTGCGTCTCAGCGGCACCCGCCGTAAGGAGGCGGAGCGGATCGCTCTGGAGTGGATGGAGCGCCTGGAGGTCACCGACGTGAAAGCCCAGCGGCCCGGTGAGGTCTCCGGCGGTCAGGGGCAGCGCATCGCCGTGGCCCGCTCGCTGGTCACCTCGCCCCGCCTGCTCTTCGCCGACGAGCCGACCGGCGCGCTCGACTCGCTCAACGGCGAGCGCGTGATGGAGCTGCTGACCGACGCGGCGCGGTCGGCGGGAACGGCCGTCGTCCTGGTGACGCACGAGGTGCGGGTCGCCGCGTACTCCGACCGCGAGGTCGTCGTACGGGACGGCCGGACGCGCGACATGGACGCCTACGTCAGCGGCGCCGGCTACAGCGGCCACAGCGGCCACAGCGGCGGCAGCGGCGCGGGCGGCGCGGGCGGCGCGGGCGGCCGGAACGGCAGCCACGACAGCGGCGTGGGGCACGCGGCATGACGGTCCTCGACCGGCAGGCGCCGCCGCTCTCCCCGCCCCCGCCACCGTCCCCGGCGACCGCCGCCGCCCCCACCGGTCTCCGCGCCTGGGCACGGGACCTCGCGCTCGGCGCGCGTTTCGCCGTCTCGGGCGGGCGCGAAGGCTGGACCCGTACGGCGCTGACCGCGCTCGGTGTCGGCCTCGGCGTCGCGCTGCTCCTCGCCGCCACCGCCGTACCGCGGATCCTCGACGCCCGTGACGCCCGGAGCCTGGCCCTCGGTATCCCGTCCGCCTCCTCGCAGTCCGCCGCCGACGGCGGTGCGGACACCTTCATCTGGGCCGACGCCGCCACCGAGTTCCGCGGCGACCCGGTGAGCGGCCGGCTGCTGCGCCCGGAGGGGGCCGACGCGCCCCCGCCGCCCGGTGTCACGAAGATCCCGGGCCCCGGCGAGATGGTCGTGTCGCCCGCGCTGCGCGATCTGCTCGCGTCGTCCGAAGGCGAGCTGCTGGCGCAGCGGCTGGACGACCGGATCGTCGGCACGATCGGGGATCCGGGTCTGGTCGACCCCGGCGATCTGCGCTACTACGCGGGCAGTTCGACGCTGAACGCCGAGACCGGCGGCATCCGGTCGTCCGGCTACGGCCGCGAGGCGTCCGGCACACCGTTCAATCCGCTGCTCGTGGTGCTGGTCATCCTTATGTGTGTCGTGCTGCTGGTGCCGGTGGGCATCTTCATCGCGACCGCCGTCCGCTTCGGCGGCGAGCGCAGGGACCGCAGGCTGGCGGCGCTGCGGCTGGTGGGCGCCGACGCCAGGACGGTACGGCGGATCGCGGCGGGGGAGGCCCTGTTCGGGACGGTGGCCGGGCTGGCCGTCGGTGCCGCGCTCTTTCTGATGGCCCGTCAACTGGTGGGCCACATAAGGCTCTGGGGGTTCAGCGCCTTCCCGTCCGACGTGGTCCCGGAGCCCGGACCGGCCCTGCTCATCGTGCTCGCTGTGCCGCTCGCCGCCGTCCTGGTCACCCAGACCGCGCTGAGTTCGGTGGCCATCGAGCCGCTCGGCGTCGTACGCGACACCCGTCCGCGCCGGCGCAGGCTCTGGTGGCGGCTGCTGCTGCCCCTCATCGGCATCGGCATCCTCGCGACGACCGCACGTGTGGACGAGGCGACGCGGTACGTCGGTCAGTTCCCGATCGCGGCCGGTGCCGCGTGCGTGCTGATCGGGCTCGCCGGACTGCTGCCGTGGCTCGTCGAAGCGGTCGTCTCGCGGCTGCGCGGCGGACCGGTGCCCTGGCAACTGGCCACCCGAAGGCTCCAGTTGAGCAGCGGCACGGCGGCGCGGGCGGTGAGCGGCATCACCGTCGCGGTGGCGGGTGCCATCGCGCTCCAGATGATGTTCGGCGTTATGCAGAAGGACTTCCTCCAGCTCACGGGGCAGGACACGGACCGGGCGGACTTCTACGTCTCCGCCGAGTACGGCGACTCCGCGCTCGCCGAGCGGATGATCCAGGACTTCCGCGACACCAAGGGGGTCTCGAAGGTGATCGGCACCGTCGAGACCTATGTGGTCGCCACCGGCGCCCCCACGGAGCAGGGCTGGCAGCCGACCACGAGTCTCACGGTGGGCACCTGCGCGACGCTGAGGGACATCGCCGAACTGCCCTCCTGCCGGGACGGGGACACCTTTGTCGCGCACCTCGACTCCAGGGCGGCGAAGCAGGTCGGCGCGGCCGGGGTGAAGGCGCAGAACTCCCGTACGGACGAGGCCGCCGTCCCCGGCAGGAAGATCGATCTGACCGGTAGCTACGGGGAGGGCAACGGTGAGCCCGTGCTGTGGACGCTGCCCGGGTCGGCCCGGACGGTGACCGCCTTCCCCGACCCGATGGGCGACGTGCACGACGGCATCCTCGTCACACCGGGCGCTCTCGGCTCCGCCGGGCTGCCCGGGGCCACGGCCATGGTCTCGATCAAGGTCGACCAGCGGGTGCCGGACGCCGCCGAGTACGTACGCGGAACGGCGGCGGACATCGACCCCACGCTGCGGGTCCGCGCGCTGAAGAACCTGGAACGGGACAAGCAGTACGCGAGCGTGCAGAGCGGCCTCCAGGTGGGCGGCACCCTCACGATGATGCTGATCGCCGCGAGCATGCTGGTCTCGCAGATCGAGCAACTGCGCGAGCGCAGGCGGCTGTTGTCCATCCTGGTGGCCTTCGGTACGCGGCGTGCGACGCTGGCCTGGTCGGTGCTGTGGCAGACGGCGCTGCCGGTGGTACTGGGCACGGCCCTCGCGATCGCCGGCGGGCTCGTCCTCGGCACGTTCATGCTGGGCATCATCGGGAAATCGGCGGGTGACTGGTGGGTCTTCGCCCCGTACGCGGCGGTCGGCGCGTCGGTGATCCTCCTGGTGACGCTGGCGAGCCTGCCACCACTGTGGCGGATGATGCGGCCGGAGGGGCTGCGTACGGAGTGACGGAGCGGGGGGCGGGCCGGGAGGGGTGGGTGGCGTCGGCCGGATCACTCCGGCGCCTAATTCGGTCGACGCGCCGGTGGCCGGTTCGGCAGGCTCCCGTCATGGACCCTCATCTCTGGCCCCTGTACGGCCTGCGGATCACCACCCCGCGCCTCGAACTCCGGCTCCCGGATCTGGACGCGCTGTCCGGCCTGGCGGCGGTCGCCGCCGCCGGGGTGCACCACGAGGACCGGATGCCGTTCAGCGTGCCGTGGACGGACGGGAGCCCCGAGGAACGGGGCCGGGCGGTCTTCCAGCATGTGCTCGGCACCGTCGCGGGCTGGACGCCGGGCGCCTGGACGCTGAGTCTGGCCGTCCGCCGGGAGGGAGAGATGGTCGGGCGCCAGGACGTGGGGGCCGACGACTTCGCGGTGACCCGCGAGGCGGTCACCGGCTCGTGGCTGGGCCTGAAGTACCAGGGGCGCGGCATCGGCACCGAGATGCGGGCGGCCGTGCTGCATCTGGCGTTCGAGGGGCTGGGGGCGCGGTACGCGACGTCGGGGGCGATGGTCGACAACGCGCCGTCGCTGCGGGTCTCGGAGAAGCTCGGCTACCGCCCGGACGGGCTGACGGTGGAGTCGGTACGGGGCGAGGCGCGCCTCCAGCGGCGGCTGCGGCTGGACCGTGCGGGGTGGGAGGAGCACCGTACCGTCCCGGTCGAACTGCACGGTCTGGAGCCGTCGTTGGCGCTCTTCGGGCTGTAACGGGCGGGTGCGGGCGGGGACGTACGCCCCCGGCCACACCCACCCGTACGTGGATCAGTCCGCCGTCGGCAGGCCCGCCCGGATCTCGCGGGCCGCCGCGACCAGGTGCTCCAGGGACGTACGGACCTCCGGCCAGCCTCGCGTCTTGAGACCGCAGTCCGGGTTCACCCACAGCCGTTCGGCCGGGATCGCCTCAAGTCCCTTGCGCAGAAGGCTCGTCGCCTCGGCCGTGCTCGGGACGCGCGGTGAGTGGATGTCGTACACGCCGGGTCCCGCCTCGCGCGGGTAGCCCTCGGCGGCGAGTTCACCGGCGACCCGCATATGGGAGCGTGCCGCCTCCAGGCTGATGACGTCGGCGTCGAGGTCGTCGATGGCCTCGACGATGTCGCCGAACTCCGCGTAGCACATATGGGTGTGGATCTGGGTGTCCGGACGTACGCCGGAGGTGGCGAGACGGAACGACTCGACCGCCCACCCCAGATACGCGGCCCGCCCGTCCGTACGCAGCGGCAGTGTCTCGCGCAGCGCAGGCTCGTCGACCTGGATGACCGAAGTGCCCGCCGCCTCAAGGTCGTTGACCTCGTCGCGCAGTGCCAGCGCGACCTGCCGCGCGGTGTCGCCGAGCGGCTGGTCGTCCCGGACGAAGGACCAGGCGAGCATCGTGACGGGCCCGGTGAGCATGCCCTTGACCGGGCGGGCGGTGAGCGACTGCGCGTACGACGTCCAGCGCACCGTCATCGGCTCGGGCCGTGAGATGTCACCCGCGAGGACCGGCGGGCGTACGTAACGGGTGCCGTACGACTGCACCCAGCCCTGCCGCGTGGCGACGTAACCGGTGAGCTGCTCGGCGAAGTACTGCACCATGTCGTTGCGTTCGGGCTCGCCGTGCACCAGGACGTCGAGCCCCGCCTTCTCCTGGAAGGCGAGGACGTCGCGGATCTCTTCCCTGATCCGCTCCTCGTATCCGGCGGTGCCGATCCGCCCGGCGCGCAGGTCGGCCCGTGCGGTGCGCAGTTCACCGGTCTGCGGGAACGAGCCGATGGTGGTCGTCGGCAGCGGCGGCAGACCCAGGTGCGCCCGCTGGGCCGCGGTCCGCACCTCGTACGGCTGCGAACGGCGGGCGTCCGCGCCGGTGACGGCCGCCGCGCGGGCGCGCACGGCCGGGTCGCGGGTGAGCGTCGAGCCCGCGCGGGAGGCGAGAGCGGCGCGGTTCGCGGCGAGTTCGGCGGTGATCGCTCCCGTGCCGTCGGTCAGGGCGCGGGCCAGGGTCGCGGCCTCGGCGCTCTTCTGGCGGGCGAACGCCAGCCAGCGCGCGACCTCCTGGTCGATGTCGTGCTCGGCGGTCGCGTCGAGCGGGACGTGCAGCAGGGAGCAGGACGGGGCGACGTCGACGCGGTCGGCGAGGCCGAGGAGCGTGCCGAGCGTGGCGAGGGACTTCTCGAAGTCGTTGATCCAGATGTTGCGTCCGTCGACCACGCCGGCGACCAGCCGCTTGCCGGGCAGCCCGCCGACGGCCGCGAGACCTTCGAGGTTGGCCGCGGCCGGGCCGGTGAAGTCGAGCGCGAGCCCTTCGACGGGCGACTTGGCGAGCACGGGCAGGGCTTCGCCGAGCCGGTCGAAGTAGGAGGCGACGAGCAGCTTCGGCCGGTCGGTGAGGCCGCCCAGGTCGTGGTACGCGCGGGCGGCGGCGGTCAGTTCGGCCGGGGTGCGGTCCTGTACGAGCGCGGGCTCGTCGAGCTGCACCCACTCGGCGCCGGCCGCGCGCAGGTCGGCCAGGATCTCCGCGTACACGGGAAGGAGCCGGTCGAGCAGCGTCAGCGGCTCGAAGTCGGCGGGCACACCGGGGGCGGGCCTGGCGAGCAGGAGATAGGTCACGGGGCCCACCAGGACCGGCCGGGGGGTGTGGCCGAGCGCGAGGGCTTCGGTGAGTTCGGCGACCTGCTTGGCGGAGTCGGCGGAGAAGGCGGTGCCGGGGCCGAGTTCGGGGACGAGGTAGTGGTAGTTGGTGTCGAACCACTTGGTCATCTCCAGCGGCGCCACGTCCTGTGTCCCGCGCGCCATCGCGAAGTACCGGTCCAGCGGGTCGGAGCCGACCGTCTCGGTGGCGGCCGTCTCGGAGTCGGCCGCTTCGGCGGCGACCGCCGCGCGGTACCGCGCGGGGATCGCGCCGACCATCACGCTGGTGTCCAGGACATGGTCGTAGTACGAGAAGTCGCCGGTCGGGACCTCATGGACACCGTCGGCTGTGAGCTGCTCCCAGTTGGCCCGGCGCAGCCCGGCGGCCGTGTCGCGCAGGGCGTCGGCGCCGACGGCGCCCCGCCAGTAGCCCTCGACGGCCTTCTTCAGTGCGCGGTGCGCGCCCTGGCGCGGGTAGCCGTACACGGTGGCGCGTGCTGCCGCGGCTGCGGACTTGTCTGTCACGGAACTCTCCTTCGCGAGTTGTCCTGCGATCCCGGGACGGATCGAGGACACGAAGGGGTACGGGATCGGAAGGGCCTTCGCGCGGATGCGGCTGTACGCCTCTGTTCGCGTCCGCGCCGTGTGTACGTATGCGCACGCCTGTGAAGGTGCGTGCACGCGTCACCACGACTGCCCGACCGATATGTACGCCGACCCGCCCACGAGGTCACCGGGATGTCCGTACCACGATCGGTCGCGTACGGGCAGCGGGCAGGTCTTCGGACTCGCGGGCACATCCGCCGGGTGCGGACACCCGGTGGACATCTACTGGCCGTCGCTTCCCAGGCCCGGCACGGGCCCAGTGCTGATGACGGCGGTCGTTCCCACTCACCGCTGCGGGGCAGTCCCGGATTCCCACCGGGTTCCCTCTTACGACGCTCCCGCCCTGCGGACGGGAACGAACCAGCTGCAAGCCCCAGCCTAGGCCCTGTCCCGCGAAGATCCACCGGACAGGACGTAGCCGTTGTCCATCCGCTCCCTCGAAGCCTCACCAAATATTCATGAACGGGCCAATCCACCAGCTTCCGGGGCGAGTTCGTACAACGCGACGGGCCGACACCTCCTTGACACGCCTATTGGTCTAAGCCAACATCCGATTGGCCTGTACCAAGTTCTATGGGCGGTTCGCTGAGCCGGCCGAGCGATGCGCCTTCGGAGGACCCGCATGGAGTCGAGCAGCCGACCCAGCAGCCGTCACCAGCAACTGACGCGTCTCGCGGAGACCGTGCTCCAGCCCGGGTTCGTGGGGACGACCCTGCCCGACTGGGTCCGCCGCAGAATCGCGTGCGGCCTCACCTCCGTCGTCCTGTTCGGCCGGAACATCGTCGATCCCGAACAGGTGGCGCGCCTCACCGCCGAGCTACGCGCGGAGAATCGCGACCTGATCATCGCCATCGACGAGGAGGCCGGCGACGTCACCAGGCTCGAAGCCTGGACCGGCGCCTCCCGGCCGGGCAATCTCGCGCTCGGCGCCGTGGACGACGTGGAGCTGACCGAGTCCGTCGCCCGCGACATCGGGCGCGAACTGCACGCCGCGGGGATCTCCCTCAACTACGCGCCCAGCGCCGACGTCAACTCCAACCCCCTCAACCCGGTCATCGGCGCCCGCTCCTTCGGCGCCCGTACGGACGTCGTCTCCCGGCACACCGCCGCCTGGGTCCGCGGGCTCCAGTCGGCCGGCGTCGCCGCCTGCGCCAAGCACTTCCCGGGCCACGGCGACACCGCCGTCGACTCCCACCACGGGCTGCCGCGGGTCTCGGGGAGCGCCGAGGAGATCGCGGCCACCGCGCTGCCGCCGTTCGTCGCCGCGATGGAGGCGGGAGTACGGGTGGTGATGACCGCGCATCTGCTCGCGCCCGCGTACGACGCCGAGCTGCCGGCCACCATGAGCCCCCGCATCCTGGTCGACCTGCTCCGCGGTGAGCTGGGCTTCGACGGCCTCGTGGTGACGGACGCCATCGAGATGAGCGCGGTCACCGCCCGCTACGGCATCGGTGGGGCCACCGTACGGGCGGTCACGGGCGGGGCCGACGCGGTGTGCGTCGGCGGCGAGCACGCGGGTGAGGCCACCTTCGACGAGCTCACCGACGCCGTCGTCCAGGCCGTGCTCGACGGCACGCTCCCGGAGGCACGGATCACCGAAGCGGCGGCGCGGGTCGCGGAGTTCGCCGCGTGGTCGGGCAGCCGAACGCGGGCCTTGGCCACCGACGGCGCCGCGTCCGACATCGGCCTCGTCGCCGCGCGGCGCGCGCTGCGTGTGTCGACAGAGGAGGGCCGGGACTCGGTGCTGCCGCTCGTCGGCGCGCCGCACGTGGTGGAGCTGTCACCGACGATGAACCTGGCCGTCGATGGGCAGACCCCCTGGGGCGTGGCGGCTCCGCTGAGCGATCTGCTGCCCGGCACCACATCCGTACGGCTTACGGAGGACGACCTGCTGGCGGACGGTGACCTGCTGGACCGCAAGGTGCTCGACCCGGCGGCCGAGCGTTCGCTGGTCGTCGTGGTGCGTGACGCGGCGCGGCACGGCTGGATGTCGGCGGCGATGACGCGGCTCCTGGGGAGCCGGCCGGACGCGGTGGTTGTGGAGATGGGCGTACCGAACGGCGCGGCGCCCGGCGCGGTTCATCTGGTCACGCACGGGGCGACCCGGGTCTCCGGGGTGGCGGCGGCGGAATTCCTGGCGGGCCGCGGCTGATCCCGGGGCTGATTCCAGGGCGGAGACGGCCGGTTCCGGGCGGCGCCGGGGGCTTTGCCGGCCCCCGACGCCCTTGCTCCGACGGCTAGTCGACGCTCAGCCGACTATTGGTCCGCGTCCGTTTCGGCGTCTACGAGGTTGTCGTACGGCTGCGTGATCACTTCCAGGTAGTGCCCCGCCGGATCGAGGAAATACACGCCCCGCCCGCCGTGGTAGTGGTTGATCTCGCCCGGAAGCTTCCCGTGCGGATCGCCGAAGAAGTCGACTCCGGCGGCCTTGATCCGCCCGAAGATCCCGTCGAAATCCTCTTCGGGAACGAGGAACGCGTAATGCTGCGGAGTGATCGACTCCTGACCGACAGTCGCGAAATCGAGAGTGACGCCGTTACCGGTGTCGACCGGAACGAAGGGGCCCCATTCGGTGCCGATCTCCAGATCCAGGATGTGCGCCAGGAATTCGGCGGAAGCCCGGTTGTCACGGGCGTGAACGATCGTGTGATTCAACTCGACTGACACGGTGGAATGCCTCCAGAGGCATCTCACGGGAACCTCCACGCCTCACCCGGCCGGTGACCGACGCGCGATGCCCACGGCCGAGCGTAATTCCCCCGGGCCGTGCTGCGAAAGCCCCGCCCGGCCCGCTCCCCGTCCCTGGACGGACCACGCTCACTTGGCGTCCGAGTAGCGCTCCACCGTCGCCGTCGTGAAAGGAAACCGCACCGGCGTCTCCCCGAACGCGATACGGCCCGCCAGTTCGCCAGCCTCGCGGATCGCCAGCGCCACGGCCGCCGCCTCCTCGCGCGGGCAGTGCACGATCACCTCGTCGTGCTGGAAGAAGACCAGCTCCGCCCGCATACCGGCGGTCGCGCTCCGCAGCGCGGCCAGCATCAGCAGCGCCCAGTCGGCCGCGCTGCCCTGCACCACGAAGTTGCGCGTGAAGCGCCCCCGCGCGCGAGCGTTCGTCGACGCGTACCCCGGCGTGAACTCGGCGTCGCCGGACGCCACTTCGACGGACTCCTGCGGAATCCCCGCCTCGCCGCCGTCCTCCGAACCGGCCGCCGGCGGACTCGTCCGGCCCAGCCAGGTCCGTACGAGCCTGCCTTCCTCGCCCGCCCGCGCCGCCTCGTCGACATACTCGACGGCCCGGGGGAACCGTCTTCGCAGAGCCGCCAGATTCTTCAGGCCGTCGCCCGAAGTCTGGCCGTAGATCGCGCCCAGCAGCGCGAGCTTGGCCTGCGCGCGGTCGCCGGAGAACGCCCGGTCCGACAGCACCTTGTACAGATCGTCGTCGTGCCCGGCGACCTCCATCAGCCCCCGGTCGCGGGAGATCGCCGCCAGCACCCGTGGCTCCATCTGGTCGGCGTCCGCCACCACCAGCCGCCACCCCTCGTCGGCGACGACCGCCGCCCGTATGACCCGCGGGATCTGCAACGCACCGCCGCCGTTGGTCGTCCAGCGGCCGGAGACCGTACCGCCCGGCAGGTACTCCGGCCGGAAACGGCCGTCCCGTACCCAGTCCTGGAGCCAGCTCCAGCCGTGCGCCGTCCAGATGCGGTACAGCTTCTTGTACTCGATCAGCGGAGCCACCGCCGGATGGTCGATCTCCGCCAGCTCCCACCGCCGCGTCGACCTCACCTTGAACCCGGCCCGTGTGAACGCCTTCACCACGTCGGCCGGCAGATCGGGCCGTACGCGCCGCCCGAACGCCTTCGAGACCTGATCGGCCAGCTCGGCCAGCCGCCGGGGCTCGCCCCCGCCCGCGTACCGCTCACCCAGCAGCTCGTCCAGCAGCGCGCGGTGCACGTCCGCCCGCCACGGCAGCCCCGCGCCGTGCATCTCGGCGGCCACCAGCATCCCCGCCGACTCCGATGCAGTCAGAAGCCGCATCCGGTCCGGATGCTCCGCCGCCTCGTGCCTGCGCTGCTGCTCCGCGTACACCTCCAGCAGCCCGTCGAACGGCACGTCCGCCCCCGCCTGCGGCTCGAAGAGCGACGACTGCGAACCCGGTTCGGCCGCCCGCTGCGGCGGATCGGGCGGTACGGGCCCCTGCCGCAGCCTGGCCCACGCGGCGGCAGCCGACCGGGGCTCCCCGAGCCGCCCCTCGTGGCCGAGCAGCAGCAGCTCCGCCGCCTCGATGTCGTAACACCGCTCGACCCGGACCCCGGCTGTCAGCAGCCGGGGCACCAGCTCCGCGCTGGACCGCCACACCCAACGCGTCACCTCGGGCAGCCGCGCCCGGACCGCATCGACGAGATCGGGCTCGCGCAGCACGGGACCGGCGGGGCGCGCGTCCGCGCCCAGCGGCGCGAGCCACGCGCCGCCACCCTCCGCCGGGGCCAGAGCCCACCGTCCGATCATGCCTCCGAGTCTCCCAGCCGGGTCTGACAACGGGCCGGTGCGCGACCAGGCGCGCGACTGACCCGGCCGGAACATTCGAGAGGCGGACGGGGCTCCGGACAGAGACCATCGAAAGAGCTCATAGGCATGAATTTCCTGAAGACTCGCGGAGGCTGACATGCAGGCGATCGTTTTCAACGAGTTCGGCGGTCCTGAGGTGCTTCAGCTCACGGACATCGAGCAGCCGGAGCCGGGGCCCGGCCAGATCCGCGCGTCCGTACGGGCGGCGGCGGTCAACCCGGCCGATGTGAAGATCCGCAAGGGCTGGATGGCGGAGGTCATGCCGACGACGTTCCCCGCGGTCCCCGGCAACGAGTTCTCGGGAGTCGTGCACGCCGTGGGCGACGGCGTCATCGGGCTCTCCGTAGGAGACGAGGTCCTCGGCTGGGCCGTGGGCGGTGCTTACGCGCAGTACACGCTGGCCAACCTTGTCGTGCCCAAGCCGGCCGGCCTGAGCTGGGACGTGGCGGCAGCCATCCCCGTCGCGGGCGAGACCGCCCGGCGGGTGCTCGACGACCTCGCCGTCAGGGAGGGCGAGACCCTTCTCGTGCACGGCGCGGCCGGATCGGTCGGATCCATGGCGGTCCAGCTCGCCGTGGCGCGCGGCGCGACTGTCATCGGCACCGCCTCACCGGCGAACCACGACTACCTCCGGCTGCTCGGCGCCATCCCTGTGACGTACGGGGACGGCCTCGTCGAGCGCGTCCGCACCGCCGCGCCCCAGGGTGTGGACGCCGTCTTCGACGCGGCGGGCAAGGGCGCGCTGCCGGACTCGATCACCCTGCGCGGCGGCACGACCGACCGGATCATCACGATCGCCGACCCGACGGCCGCCGAGCACGGGGTGCCGTTCTCGGCGGGCGGCTCGACCCCCGAAGACAGCCGCGCGGGCCTCGCCGAACAGGCCCGCGCGGCGGCGGACGGCACGCTGCGCGTCCTGGTGGCGCGGACGTACCCCCTTGCGGACGCGGCCGAGGCGCAGTCGGCGAGCGATTCGGGCCACACGCGCGGCAAGCTGATCATCAAGCCGTGAGCTGACGGGTCCCCAGGGAGGGCGCGGGGATCACGCCCTAGTCCAGCTCGCGGATCACCCGCGCCGGACTGCCGACCGCCAGGACCCCGGCCGGCAGATCCTTCGTGACCACGGATCCCGCGCCGACCACCGTGTTCTCGCCGATCGTCACGCCGGGACAGACGATCACGCCACCGCCGAGCCAGACGTTGTCCCCGATGGTCACGGGCGACGCCCGCTCCCAGCCTGCCCGGCGGCGCTCGGTGTCCAGTTCGTGGGTGGGCGTGAGCAGTTGGACGTTCGGGCCGATCTGGACGTCGGAGCCGACGGTGATCGGCGCGGGATCGAGGAAGACCGCGCCGAAGTTGATGAATGTTCGGGCGCCGATGCTGATGTACGTGCCGAAGTCGCAGTTGAACGGGGGCCGGATCCGTACGCCCTCACCCACCGACCCCAGCAGCTCGCCCAGTATCCGCTCGCGCCCCTCCGCGTCGGGCAGCCCGTGCCCGTCCGTCCCGTTGTACGCGGAGCACAGGTCGGCCCGCCGCCGGGACTCCGCCTCCAGCTCCTCGTCATCCGGCAGATACCAGTCGCCCGCCAGCATCAGTTTCTTGTTCCCGCCCATGCGCGTCCGTGTCCTCTCGTCGCGAGTTCCACCACCGTAGGGCGATCCGCCGGATCGTGTACCGGAACCCTCTCACCTGTGGACAGACGCGCGATCGTGCAGGTAGTGCAGTAGTTCGATATGCACAGCCTGTGGATAAGTCTCCTTCTGGGACCATGGACGGCGGCCCGCCGCCACGACGGCGCGGGCCGGTCGATCAAGGGACAGGGAGAGACGGCTCCATGCCAGGTACGCCAGGCGAGACAGGCGCGGTCGACCGTGCGTTCGCCGCCGCGCTCTACGCCGACCCGGAGGCGGACGGCGGCCGGGGCCTGGACACCGGCGCCTCCCTGCTCGCCGCCGATCCGGCGGCCGACGCCGAGCTGCGCCGGCGGGGCGAGCAGTTCCTGCGCCGGGCCTGGGAACGCGGCTGGCAGCCCGCCGACGTCGTACGGCTCGTGCGCCGCGACCTCGACGAGACGCACGTGCGTCTCGTCGCCGAGCTGATCGCCACGGAGGCGGTCCGCTACGAACGGGTGGCCCCGCGCTGGCACGCCCAGCTCGCGGAGATCGCCGCCGATCTGGAGGCCGACCGCAAGGCCGGGCCCGCGCCCCGGTCCGCCGACCGCTTCTCGTACGCGACCACCGCACTGGAGCTGTACCGCCTGCTTCTCGGGCTCCCGGCCATCGAGGCCGTGGGGCCGGTCCCTGGCACGCCCGTCCACCTCCCGGCGGCCGACGGCGAACCGCGCATGCTCACCCGGATCCGCGCCCTGCTCGCCAAGGCCGAGGGCACCGACTTCCCCGAGGAGGCCGAGGCCCTGAGCGCCAAGGCCCAGGAGCTGATGGCCCGGCACAGCATCGACGAGGCCCTGCTCGCCGACCGCGCGCACCGCGCCGACGTGCCGGCCGCCTGCCGGATCGGCGTCGACGCGCCGTACGAGACGGCGAAGGCGATCCTGCTCGACGCCGTGGCGTCCGCCAACCACTGCCGTTCGGTGTGGAACAGCGCTTTCGGCTTCTCGACCGTGGTCGGTTTTGAGCCGGATCTGGAAGTGGTCGAGCTGCTGCACACGTCGCTGCTTGTGCAGGGGACCGCTGCGATGACCCGTGCGGAGGCCGCCCAGCGCGCGTCGGGCCGCAGACGGACGAAGACCTTCCGGCAGTCCTTCCTCATGGCCTACGCCCACCGGATCGGCGAACGGCTCGCGTCCGCCGCCGAGCAGGCCACGACCGCCGCCGCGCACGCCGAGATCGCCGGCACGGGCGCCGGTGACCCCGCGCGAACGGCCGACGGGGGAGGAGGGCGGTTGCTGCCCGTCCTCGCGGCACGGGAGGTGGCGGTCGAAGACCGCGCGGAGCGGATGTTCCCGGACACCGTACGGACGAGAGTGCGCGGCGTGAGCGACGGCGAAGGGTGGGCGCACGGTACGGCGGCTGCGGACCGGGCCCGCGTGACCGGCTCCCGCCGGACGTGACCTCCTCATGAAGAGGGCGCCGGGTTCAGCCGACCCGACGCCCTCAAAAGGAGAAAGCGGTATCCGTCATGGCACCGGAATATCGGTGGGCAGGCCAGGCGGCAGTTCGCCCGGCTCCGTCTTGGCGAGGCTGTCCTTCGCGCCGCCCTCCCAGGAGAGCACCAGGGTCTTCCCGTCGTTGGAGTCGATCGACCCCATGGTCCGTGCGGTGTCCCCGTCGGCGCACTTGAGCGAGAGCATCGGCTCACCGCCCATGTCCTGGACCTCGCCCTGGCAGATGTGCTCGCCGGCGATGAGAGCCGCCTGGCCTTCCTTTACGGACAGTGCGACGGCCTTGCCCTCCGTCAGTCCGGCCCAGGTGCCTTCGAGGCTGTCGGCGGTGCCGCCGGTCGCCGGGGTGGATTCCTCGGCACTGGCGGCCGGCTCGCTCGTGGCCGGCGCGCTGGAGCCCTTGTCCTTGGCGGAGTCGTCACCGCTGTCACTGCCGCCACAGCCGGTGAGGGTGAGCGCGACCACGAGTCCCGCCGTCGCGACGCTGGATCGTACGATCTTGTGCACGTGCAAGTCCCCCTTCAGTTCTCAAGACCGCGCCAAGCTACCAGCACGGCCGCGAGTGACCCCGGCCGTCGAGTTCCGGACGAGTCCGGGAAACCGCGGCACCGAAAGGGCTTTCCGTTCGTCTCAATGAATGAGGCAAAGGTTCGTGAGTCTGTAGTCAGGGGAACACCCCGCGTGCACGTGCATCTGCTCATGCATTGGCATGTGAACACAGCTATGATCCGAGCTAGTTGACACCTGCACCATGCAACTCGGGGAGCGTCCTGTGCACCACGCGTACAACGGCATGGCGGCCACCGAGCTTCACGGAGTCGTCTGGCAGAAGAGCAGGCACAGTAATTCTCAGGGTTCCTGCGTCGAGTTCGCCAAACTGCCCGGCGGGTCCGTCGCGGTCCGGAATTCACGCCACCCCGAAGGACCCGCCCTCGTGTACACCCGGGCCGAGATCGTGGCCATGCTGGCGGGTGTGAAGGACGGGGAATTCGATCATCTGACGGCCTGAGACCGAGTCCTCACGCCATTCGCCGCCGGCTCTCGGCCGGCCGCCCGCCGTCGAAACACCCACCGTCAACAGCTCACTGTCAACCGCTCGCCGTCGAACGCTCGCCCTCTGCCGGCCGTCCTCATTGTTCGGCCGGCAGCCGGAACAGCGCCCAGACCACTTTGCCGTGCAGTGAGCCGGCGAGCGGATGCCAGCCCCACGTATCGCTGAACGACTCGACCAGGAACAGCCCTCTGCCGGATTCCGCGGCGAAATCCTCGTCCGACTCGCGCGCGGTGGGACCCGCGTAACTCGGATCGCGCACCGCGCACACCAGCCGGGTCGTCCAGCGCATCAGATGCAGCCGTACGGGCGGTTCCTGGGCCTCGCGCGGCGTGTCCGAGGGGAGGGCATGCCGCAGCGCGTTGGTGACGAGTTCGGATACGACCAGCGCGACATCATCGAAACGGTCGTCGAGTTCCCACTGGCAGAGTGTCGTCCGGGTGAACTGTCGTGCCCCGCGTACCGCTTCGTAGCGGGCCGGGAGCGCGCATGACGCCGAGCTGGAGACGGCTGCGGGATCGATCGGCGGAAGCCCCTGCCTTAACGGCTCGAGCACGGTCGATCCATTCGTCCCCATGCGAGGCACTCCCCGGGATTCGCGGCCGTAGCGATACTGCGGTGGTACAGCGTCACAACACGTCAAACACGAACGAGCACGCAGGTGCGGCGAGGACCATGGTTCCCAATGCGTAGAGCAGATGCAAGGGCAGATGCACGTGCACGCGCCCGACTTCGACCAGGATGTTACGTTCCGGTTCTTTTCTTCTGTCGGGTACTTTCTCCCTCTTCCCAAAGGCTTCTCATTTCTGTAATCGAATGAGTACGGGGTGATGCGTTTGATGGCACAATCCGGCTCTCAGGGTTCGGGGGTGCTCCGGGGTTGTCGTGGGAGAAATAGTGGGAGATGGACCGTATGGGGAGGGTTGGAGACGTGACCGCAGTCGAACCGGGCGGATCCGTGGTGCGGCGCATACTGCTGGGCTCGCAGCTGAGGCGGCTGCGCGAGTCGCGTGGCATCACTCGTGAAGCGGCCGGTTACTCGATCCGCGCGTCGGAGTCCAAGATCAGCCGTATGGAGTTGGGGCGGGTGAGTTTCAAGTCCAGGGACATCGAGGACCTGTTGACGCTCTACGGAGTCGCCGACGAGATGGAGCGCGGGTCCCTGATCGGTCTCGCCCGTGAGGCCAACGTCGCCGGCTGGTGGCAGAGCTTCGGCGATGTACTGCCAGGCTGGTTCCAGACATATATCGGCCTCGAAGGGGCCGCCTCACTGATCCGGATCTACGAAGTCCAGTTCGTGCACGGCCTGCTGCAGACCGAGGCGTACGCGCACGCGGTCGTCAAGCGTGGCATGCCGAACGCACCCCAGGCTGAGATCGACCGGCGTGTGGCGCTGCGTCAGGAGCGCCAGAAGGTGCTCGTCTCCGAGCGCGCCCCGCGCTTCCACGCGGTGCTGGACGAGGCCGCGCTGCGCCGCCCGTACGGCGACCGTTCGGTGATGCGCGGTCAGTTGTCCCATCTCATCGAGATCTCCGAGCATCCGACGGTCACGCTCCAGGTGATGCCGTTCAGTTTCGGCGGACACGCGGGCGAGAGCGGCGCCTTCACGATGCTGCGCTTCCCCGAGTCCGACCTCTCCGATCTCGTCTATCTGGAGCAGCTCACCAGCGCGCTGTATCTCGACAAGCAGGAGGAAGTCACCCAGTACGAACGGGTGATGACACGGCTGCACGAGGACAGCCTCGGCCCGGCCGAGAGCCGTGACCTGCTGCGAGGTCTGCTGCAACTCTCCTGAACGATCCGCTGAACGATCTGCGATCGACCGGACTTGACGTCGAGCTTGACGTCGAAGTCGAGGTCGAAGGCGATTGCGAATGACCGTGAATGACTCAGAATGACCGCGATCGACCGAAGCCGTACAGAGCCGTGCGGTTATCGGCGCCCATCGGGATCGGGCCCGTTCTCGAAGGGCCCTCACTCTGATGCAGCGTAAGTATGATGACGTGACATCAGCTTTCCGGTTCTGAGGTTAGGGATCATATGTCCTTCTTCGCCGAACTCGACCAGCAGTTCATCGACGGCGAGTGGCGGCCCGGCAGTGGCTCGTGGGACATCATCGATTTCAATCCCTTCAACGGCGAGAAGCTGGCATCCATCGCGGTGGCGACGGCCGAAGAGGTGGACCAGGCGTACCGCGCCGCCGAGCGCGCGCAGGTGGCCTGGGCCGAGACCAACCCCTACGCCAGGCGGAGCGTCTTCGAAAGCGTCCTGCGCATCGTCGAGGACCGCGAGGACGAGATCACCGAGGCGATCATCGCCGAGCTCGGTGGTACGCGCCTCAAGGCGGCGTTCGAGCTGCGTCTCGCCAAGGAACTCCTGCGCGAGGCCATCCAGCTCACGCTGCGCCCCGAGGGCCGGATACTTCCCTCCCCGGTGGACGGCACGGAGAACCGGGTCCACCGCGCCCCCGTCGGCGTGATCGGTGTCATCAGCCCCTTCAACTTCCCCTTCCTGCTGTCGCTCAAGTCGGTGGCCCCCGCTCTCGCGCTCGGCAACGCCGTCGTACTGAAGCCGCACCAGAACACGCCGATCTGCGGCGGTTCCCTGGTGGCGAAGGTGTTCGAGGACGCGGGCCTGCCGGCCGGACTGCTCAACGTCGTCATCACCGACATCGCGGAGATCGACGACGCGCTGATCGAGCACCCGGTACCGAAGGTCATCTCCTTCACCGGTTCCGACCGGGTCGGACAGCACGTCGCGGTCGTCTGCGCGAAGAACTTCAAGCGCTCCGTGCTCGATCTCGGCGGGAACAGCGCGCTGATCGTGCTCGCGGACGCCGATGTCGACTACGCGGTCCACGCCGCGGTCTTCAGCCGGTACGCGTACCAGGGGCCCGTCTGTATGGCGGCGAACCGCATCCTTCTCGACCGCACGGTCGAGAAGGAGTTCACCGAGAAGTTCGTCGCCAAGGTCAGGACGCTGACCGTCGGCGACCCGGCCGATCCGGAGACGGTCATCGGCCCGCTCATCAGCTCCCAGCAGGCCGACGCCGTCGCGGCGCAGGTCGAGGAGACCGTCGAGGCGGGCGCCACCGCGCTCGTGCGCGGCAGGGTCGACGGCAATCTCGTCTCGCCGACCGTGCTGACCGGTATCGCCGCCGACTCGCCCGTCCTGGCCCAGGAGATACTCGGCCCGGTGGCGATCCTGCTGCCCTTCGACAGCGTGGACGAGGCGGTCAGGATCGCCAACGACACGCGGTGCGGGCTGAGCGGCTCCATACACACCGGCGATGTCGAGCGTGGTGTGCGCGTCGCGCGGCGGATCGACACCGGCATGATCCACATCAACGACGGCACGGGCCACGACGAGCCGATCGTCCCCTTCGGCGGCGAGAAGCACTCCGGCGCGGAGTGGCTGAACGCCGAGTCGATGGTCGACGCCTTCACCACCCAGAAGTGGATCTCCGTTCAGTACGGGCGCTCGACCTTCCCGTTCTGAGACCCGGGCGCCACCGCCGCGCCTTGAGCCAGGGTCTGTCGTTTGGATCAGGCCGGATCAGGGAGCGGGGTCTGGTGCGTGCGATCGCAAGGCGGAGGAGGGAGTCAACGCGGAGCGTTGGCGACCGACGACAACGCGGCGAGCGTGCGTGCCAGGGCTCGCGAGCCCGGCAAGATCCAAACGACAGACCCTACGGCTCTTCGTGCCGGAGCGACTCCAGCAGCTCCGCGGCCCGTTCCCGGTCGTCATCCACCTCCGCGCGCTCCGCCTCCGTCAGTTCGACGGCGGCGGCCCGGCGGAGGAGGCCGCCCGCCTCCTCGATGTCGTCCAGACGCTGCGCGACGTCGCCGCGCAGGACGAGCAGCCGGTAGAGCTGTACGGCGGTCGGCGACGCGCCCCCGCCCGCCTCGGCCTCCTTGAGAGCGTGGTCGAGGACCTTCGCGGCGGCCTCCGGATCCTGCTTCGAGTCGGCGAAGGTCACCGCCAGGTGCAGGGCGCGCGCGTACGGCTCCTTGGGAGGCGGCTGATGGTGCCCGTCGCTCCCGGAGCCGTTCGGCTGCCCGATCCGGATGGTGTTGCCGGCCGGGTCCGTCATGAGGAACTGGCGAACCCCGTACGACATGTCCTTGACCGGGCCGATCCTGGGGAGTCCACGGGCCGGGATCCTCCCGTACGCCGCCTTGAGCCCGGCACGGAAGGCGCTGTGCATCGCCTCGACGTCGTCGGTCAGTACGTAGCAGCCGCTGATCGACGCGGCGGGCTCGTACTTCTTCATCCCGAAGAACTGGAGCTCCACGTCGCCGCGTTCGACGACCGCGTACGGGTTGGGGCTCCTCTGTAGAAAAGTGATCTCGAAGCCGAGTGCCGAGTAGAAGTCGACTACGGGTTGGATGGTCTGACACGGGAGGAGCGGGATGGTCTTCTCTGTCATGTCGAGTAGTCTAGTCAAAGTTGAATAGAAGGGTATGGCGATGTCAGCGATCCGGCTGCTGGTGCTCGGGGCGGTGCGCCAGCACGGCCGCGCGCACGGCTATCAGATCCGCAACGACCTGGAGTTCTGGGGCGCGCACGAGTGGTCGAACGCCAAACCCGGCTCGATCTACCACGCGTTGAAGCAGCTGGCGAAGCAGGGGGAGCTGCTCGCGCACGAGGTCGCGCCGAGCACGGCCGGCGGTCCGCCGCGTACGGAGTACGAGCTGACGGATGCCGGGACCGCGGAGTACTTCCGGCTGCTGCGTGAGTCGCTGGTCGCTTACGACCAGAAGGTGGACGTCCTGTCGGCGGGCGTCGGCTTCATCGTCGATCTGCCGCGCGCCGAGGCGGTCGAGCTGCTCAAGGAGCGCGTGCGGGCGATCGAGGACTGGCGGGCGTCCGTGACCGAGCACTACACGCCCGAGGAGGGCCCGGAACAGCTCGGGCATATCGGCGAGATCATGAATCTCTGGATCAGCCAGGCCGACTCCGGGGCCGAGTGGACGCGCGGGTTCATCAAGCGCATCGAGGGCGGCGCGCACGTCTTCTCGGGTGAGGGAGACCCCTTCGTCGGCGTACTCGCCGAAGGCGAGGAGAACCCGTACGCGACGGGCGTCCCCGCCGAGGGTGACGACGACTGACGGCGCCATCGGTGCTGCTCTTCAGCCTCTCTAATCAAGTTTGACTAATTCACCTCCGGGGTCTACCTTTCGCGACGTAGTCAAGTTTGACTATGTCGTGGAGGGGCTGGAGGCGAAGGCATTGACTGACGCGACGGACGCGATCGTCATGGAGGGCGTACACAAGCGGTACGGCGAGAAGTCCGCGCTCGGCGGGCTCGATCTGGTGGTGGCGCGCGGCACCGTGCACGGGGTTCTCGGGCCGAACGGCGCGGGCAAGACGACGGCCGTACGGGTGCTGGCCACGCTGCTGCGGCACGACGAGGGCGTCGTGCGGGTCGCGGGGCACGACATCCGTACGGAGGCGCGGGAGGTACGCCGGCGGATCGGGCTGCTCGGACAGCACGCGGCGGTGGACGAGGAACTGAGCGGGCGGCAGAACCTGGACATGTTCGGACGGCTCCACCACTTGGGCGCCCGCCGCGCGGCGGCGCGCGCCGGTGAACTGCTGGAGCGCTTCGGGCTCGCCGACACCGGACGCAAGTCGATCAAGCAGTACAGCGGGGGCATGCGGCGCCGGCTCGACCTGGCGGCCTCGCTGATCACCGACCCGGCGGTGCTCTTCCTGGACGAGCCGACGACCGGACTCGATCCGCGCGGCCGGGCCGAGGTGTGGGCATCGGTGCGTTCCCTGGTCGGCGGAGGCACGACCGTACTGCTGACCACGCAGTATCTGGACGAGGCCGACCAGTTGGCGGACCGGATCTCGGTCGTGGACAGCGGGCGCGTGATCGCCGAGGGGACCGCGGACCAGCTGAAGGCGAAGGTCGGCGGTGACCGGATCGACGTCGTCGTCCGCGACGCGGGCCAACTGGCGTCGGCGGCACGGCTGTTCGGGGACGAGGCGACGGTGGACGAGGACCGCCTGCTGGTCGGCGTCCCCGCCCCGGACCGGATGACGGCTCTGACCAGGGCCGTACAGGCGCTGGAGGCGGCCGGGATCGAGGCGGAGGACATCGTTGTGCGCAGGCCGACGCTGGACGAGGTCTTCCTGCAGTTGACGCACCGTACGAAGGAGGCCGTATGAGTACGACGAACGCATCGGTGGTCACCGACAGCTGGACGATGACGCGGCGCGAACTCGCCCACTGGCAGCGACAGCCGGTCCAGGTCGTGGTCGGGCTGATGTTCCCGGTGATGCTGCTGCTGATGTTCGGCTATCTGATGGGCGCGGGGCGCGGTGTCGAGGGTGAGTACATCAACTTCCTCGTCCCCGGGATGCTCGCGCTGACCATGGTTTTCGGGCTTGAGGCCACGATGCTGGCCGTCACCCAGGATCTGGGCAAGGGGGTCATCGACCGGTTCCGCTCGATGCCGATGGCGTCGTCGGCGGTGCTGGTGGGCCGCAGTGTGGCGGACATGTTCCAGTCGGCGCTGAGCCTGGTGGTGATGATCGGGGTCGGGTTCGCGCTCGGCTGGCGGTGGGACGGGGGAGCTGCGGCGCTGGTGGGGGCGGTGGGGCTGCTGCTTCTGCTGCGGTTCGCGATGCTGTGGCTCGGCATCCACCTGGCGATGGTGGCGGGCAAGCCGGAGCTGGTGCAGGCGGTGCAGATCCTGGTCTGGCCGATCGGTTTCTTCTCCAACGCGTTCGCGACACCGGAGTCCATGCCGGGCTGGCTCGGAGCCGCCGTCGAGTGGAACCCGCTGTCGGCGACGGCGGCCGCAGTACGTGATCTGGCGGGCGTTCCCGGGCAGTTGAGCGGGTCGTGGGCGGCGGAGCACGCGTATGCGCTGGCGCTGGCCTGGCCCCTGGTGCTGACCGCGCTGTTCTTCCCGCTCGCGGCACGGCGGTTCCGCAGGCTGAGCCACTGATCGTCCGGCGACAGGCCGGCGGCCGACCGCGTGTCGGCCGCCGGCTGGCACCATTCCGGGGCCCGCGGCGAGCGTGCGTGCCGGGCGCCGTGAGCCGGACGGGACTCCGCGGACACACCCTGGCGCCGGTCAATGGTGGAAGGCCGTGGCCTTCGCCTTGTCCCGGCCCAGCGGCTCGGGCTGGAGCCGCAGTTCGGGCAGCAGCAGCCGCAGATCGGCGAGCAGCAGGGCGGAGAGGTCGGCCGAGAATCCGTTGCGGCACACCACGCGCAGGACGGACAGATCCTCACGATTGGCCGGGAAGGTGTAGGCGGGCATGAGCCAGCCGTGCTCCCGCAGCCGCCGCGAGACGTCGAAGACGTCGAAGTTCGTCACATGCGGGGCGGTGGTGAAGGCGAAGACGGGCAGCTGGTCGCCACGGGTGAGCAGCCGGAACTCGTCGATCTCCCCGATCTTCTCAGCGAGCGCGCGGGCCACGTCCCGCGTGGTCTGCTGGACGGCGCGGTATCCGTCCCTGCCCAGCCGCAGGAAGGTGTAGTACTGGGCGACCACCTGCGCGCCGGGCCGTGAGAAGTTCAGCGCGAAGGTGGGCATCTCGCCGCCCAGGTAGTTGACGCGGAAGACGAGGTCGTCGGGCAGTTCGGCCGACGTGCGCCACAGCGCCCAGCCGACACCCGGGTAGACCAGGCCGTACTTGTGCCCGGAGGTGTTGATCGAGGAGACGCGCGGGAGCCGGAAGTCCCAGACGAGGTCCTCGTCGAGGAAGGGCGCGATCATCGCGCCGGACGCGCCGTCGACATGGACGGGGATGTCCAGCCCCGTGCGCTCCTGGAGGGCGTCGAGGGCCGCGCAGAGCTCGGCGACGGGTTCGTACGATCCGTCGAAGGTTGAGCCGAGTACGGCCACGACGCCGATCGTGTTCTCGTCGCACAGATCGGCCGCCGCCCGCGGGTCGAGGTGGAAGCGGTCGCCCTCCATAGGAAGCAGGCGGGGTTCGACCTCCCAGAAGTTGCAGAACTTCTCCCAGCAGACCTGGACGTTGATCCCCATCACGAGATTGGGCCGGGCGCCGCCCGGATAGCGGTCCCGGTTCCTGGCCATCCAGCGGCGCTTGAGCGCGAGCCCGGCGAGCATGCAGGCCTCGCTGGAGCCGGTGGTGGAGCAGCCGACGGCGGCGGAGGGGTCGGGGGCGTTCCAGAGATCGGCGAGCATCGCGACGCACCGCCGCTCCAGCTCGGCCGTCCGTGGGTACTCGTCCTTGTCGATCATGTTCTTGTCCCGGCATTCCCCCATCAGCACCCCGGCCTGCTTCTCCATCCAGGTGGTGACGAAAGTGGCCAGGTTGAGCCGGGAGTTGCCGTCCAGCATCAGTTCGTCATGGACGAGCTGGTAGGCCGTGGAAGGGGGCATGGGGCCGTCGGGGAGCCGGTGCTTGGGCGGCGCGGACGACATCCCGCCGACCGGGTCGGCCTCCCCGAAGAAGGGGTTGAGCGACAGCCGGCGACGCTCGGTCTGATCGTCCGTCTGGCCGCTCGTGGTGCCCTCGGACTTCTCCGTACCGCTTCGCAGTGCCATCGGTTTCCCTGTCTCCCGTGGTCTCTCGCGTGACGATACGGACAAAACGGGTGGTCGGCTCGCCGGGGATCTGTTCGGGCCGGCCGGCCCCGTCACCGCAGGGATGTGCCGTCCGCGTCGAGCTGCATCTTCGGACGGCCCGTCACCAGCAGCCAGGCGGGGAGGGTGGCCACGCACAGCAGGGGGAGCAGATTCGGGTCCGCGGCGAGGACGGCCGCGGTGAACAGGCTCAGCCAGCCCTGCCGGGTGACGGCGAGCAGCACCCCGAGCACCCCGCAGGTGACTCCCACGGTCGGATGCACGGCGGGCACGAGCGCGTGGGCGCACAGACCGAACGAGACGCCGACGAAGACGGCCGGGAAGATCCGGCCGCCGCGAAAGCCGCACGCCGTCGCGGTCACCAGCGCCGCCGCCTTCACCACGGCCATCAGCGCGAACTGCCCGGCCGACCAGCCGTCCGGGTCGGCGGCGAGCGTCTTCACCTCGTCCAGGCCCTTGAAGAGCGTGAGGAAGCCGCCGAGCGCCCCGAGGAGGCCCAGCAGCAGCCCGCCGGCGGTCAGGGCGAGTACGGGGTGCCCCAGGCGCCGGAAGGCGCTGTGGGCGTACGGGAGGGCGTACACGGCGGCCATGCCGAGGACTGCGGCGAGCGGTGCGATCACGAGCGCGGCCAGCGCGTCGGACCAGCGCGCGCCCGGATGGTTGGGCAGGGACAGATCGAAGGAGGGGTGATCGATCAGCACGGTCGTCAGCCCGGCGGCCCCGGCGGCGACCAGCGGCCCGAAGAGCTTGTCCCAGAGCGAGCCCGGTCCCGGCCGGGTCGCGAAGGTCTCCGTGAGGATCAGCGCGGCGGCCACGGGCGTGCCGAAGAGTGCCCCGACCGTGCCGGCGGCGGCCAGCGAGACCCAGAGCGCGGCCGGGGCGGCGGGAGCGGCCTTGCGGCCGAGCCAGTAGGCGAGCGCGATGTTGGCCGCGGTGATCGGGTTCTCCGGCCCGAGGCTCACCCCGCCCGCCAGCGCCAGACCGCTGGCCAGCAGCAGACCGGGCACGACACCGGGCGGCAGCGGCGGGTCGACGAGCCCGGTCGTGGCGGGGTCGGGTCCCGCGTGCCCGTACACCTGCCGTACGACCAGACCCACCGCGAGCCCGGTCGCCGTCAGTATCACGATCATCCAGAGAGAGGAGTGCCGGCCGACGCCCAGCGCGTCGGGGAGCGTTTTCCAGAGCACGTCCTCCAACAGATCGGCCAGTTCGCTGATCCCGAGCAGCACAAGGCTCGCGACCACACCGACGACCAGGGAGGGGAGGATCAGGGGCAGGAGCGTGCGCCCGGAGGGGGACGCGGGTGCGGACGGAGCGTCAGTGGCCACGCGCATACCGTAATGGGGCGAATGCGACAAAGTGCTCTTGCGAAAGGGAGCTTGCACCTCACGTGGCGTGAGGACCCAGGCTGATGCCGTACCGAACACCACCGGCCCACCACGGGACCGGTGGACGGCAGGGAGCGGGGAGAGGCCATGAGCTATTCCGTGGGACAGGTGGCGGCTTTCGCCGGAGTCACGGTGCGCACGCTGCACCACTACGACGAGATCGCGCTGCTCTCCCCGAGCAGCCGCAGCCACGCGGGTCACCGGCGGTACGACGACGCCGACCTGGACCGCTTGCAGCGGATCCTGTTCTACCGGGAGCTCGGCTTCCCGCTCGAAGGCGTCGCGGCCCTTCTCGACGACCCGGACGCGGATCCGCAGGAGCACCTGCGCCGCCAGCACGAGCTGCTGTCGGACCGTATCGCCGAACTGCGGAGGATGGCCGCGGCCGTGGAGCACGCCATGGAGGCGAGGAAGATGGGCATCGATCTCACGCCCGAAGAGAAGTTCGAGGTCTTCGGGGGCAAGGACCCGGAGCGCCACAGCGAGGAGGCGGAGCAGCGCTGGGGCGGTACGCGGGAGTACGACGAGACTCAGCGGCGGGTCGCCCGTTACACGAAGGACGACTGGAAGCGGATGCAGGACGAGGTCGCCGACTGGGGTGCGCGCTACGACGCGCTCATGGACGCGGGGGAGCCCCCTGCCGGCGAGCGGGCCGTGGCGATGGCCGAGGAGCACCGCCGGCACATCACCAAGTGGTTCTACGACTGCACGCCTCAGATCCACCGGGGTCTCGGCGACATGTATGTGTCCGACGAGCGGTTCCGGGAGTTCTACGACTCGATGCGCCCGGGACTGGCCGAGCACCTGAGGGACGCGATCCACGCGAACGCCGACCGACACGCGTAGCGGCCCGATGAAGAGCCGGTGTGGACCGGGGACGAAAGGCGCGCTTCGGTCCCGGTCCACACCGATCGTGAGCTGTGCGGACCGGGTGGAACCTCAGTCGGGGCTGGAGCGTTGATAGCTTTGGGCAGCCGGCAACCGCTGACGGCGGATGTACGACGCTGATGCAGCGACGGCCGATTTCGACGATCGACCGACTATCGACTCAGGAGCCCGGACCTCGTGACAAACATTGCGCTCGGACCGAGCTGGCTGGACCCGGACTATCTGATCGGGACCTTCGGCCTGATCGGCGTCCTGGTCATCGTGTTCGCCGAATCCGGCCTGCTCATCGGCTTCTTCCTGCCGGGCGACTCGCTGCTCTTCACCACCGGACTGCTCGTGACGGCCGGCACGCTCGACAGGCCGCTGTGGCTCGTCTGTCTCCTCGTCGTGCTGGCGGCGATCATCGGCGATCAGGTCGGCTATCTCTTCGGCCGCAAGGTCGGCCCCGCGCTCTTCAAGCGCCCCGACTCCAAGCTCTTCAAACAGGAGAACGTGGAGAAAGCGCACGAGTTCTTCGAGAAGTACGGGCCCAAGTCGCTGGTGCTGGCCCGCTTCGTGCCCATCGTGCGGACGTTCACGCCGATCATCGCGGGCGTCAGCCGCATGAACTACCGGTCGTTCGTCACGTTCAACATCATCGGCGGCGTGCTCTGGGGCGCGGGCGTCACGCTGCTCGGCGCCGCGCTGGGCAAGATCGATTTCGTCCACAAGAACATCGAGATGATCCTGATCCTGATCGTGGCGCTCTCGGTGCTGCCGATCGTGATCGAGTTCCTGCGGGCCCGTTCCCACTCCAGGAAGGCCGCCGCGGCGGGCGAGCCCAGCGGCCCCGCCGGGTCCCCGGACGCTGCGGGACCCACGGCGCCGGGGCAGTACAGCCACGTACCGCAGGACTTCCAGACCCAGCAGCTGCGCGTCACGCGCGACGAGTACGGCGCCCCCCGGCCGTATGCCACACCGGAGGCGCCGGACGACCCGGAGACCCCGCCGCGCGGGCGCCACGCCAGGCGCTGACGTACGCCAGGCGCTGACGTACGACGCCGGTCGCGGCACCCCCGCGTACGAGACCGGTCCCGCGGCGCCCCCGTCCGTAGCCCGGCCGGCGGGATCAGAAGCCGCGCGTCCGCTTGGCCGCGCGGCGGGTCGAACCGCGTCCCTGGCCGGGCACCTTCAGGAACAGCCGGGAGAGCTCGCCGCCGAAGTTGACCCCGATGGCGATCGCCAGGGCCAGCGCGGCGGCGGTCGAGAGTGAGGCAAGCCCCGCGTTCACATGGTTCTGCGCGAAACCGAGCAGACCGAAGTACGTGGCCGAGCCGGGCAGCAGCGGCCCGATCGCCGCGGTGACGTACGGCAGCGCCGAGGCGAACCGGTAGCGGGAGAACAGCTGCCCGAAGAGCCCCACCACACCGGCGGCGACCGCGGTCGCCGCCACCGGCGAGATCCCGCCGGTGTCGTGCATCGCCCCGTAGACGGTCCAGGCCACGCCCCCGTTCAGGGACACCATCAGCACGGTGGACCGTTCCTGCTGGAGCAGGATCGCGAAGGCGAAACTCAGCGCCACCGCCGCGCAGATCTGGAGCACCGGCCGCCCCGCCGCGGCCCGGAGCGCCTCGTCCGGGTTGAGCTGGGCGTTCAGCTGGACGCCCAGATACAGCGCGATCAGCACCCCCATCACGATCGCGATGAAGAAGTACATGACTTCGAGCAGCCGTGCGGCGGCGGTGATGTAGTAGCCGGTCAGCCCGTCCTGCACACCCGCCACCAGGGCCCGCCCCGGCAGCAGCGCGAAGAGCCCGCCGGTGATCACGGCCGAGGGCCGGATCTCCCAGTTCGTCGCGGACGCGCCCAAGGTCAGCGCCACCCCCATCGCGGCGGGCGGCATGGCCGCGACCACGAACTGGTAGAACTCCGGAATCCCGCGCCCCGCGCACAGCCAGGCCAGCCGGTCGCCGAGCATCGCGCCGATCATCGCAGCGACGAACACGATCAGACCACCACCGACCAGCACCGACGCGGACCCGGCCAGCAGCCCGCTCGCACAGGTCAGCGCCCACCCCGGATACGGATGCCGGTTACGGCGGATCTCGGCCAGCCGCCGGTACGCCTCCTCCAGCGAGGTGTCCGTGTCCTCGGTGGTGATGTCGGTGACGAGCGTGTAGACGGCGGCGAGCCGGGTGTAGTCGGTGCCCCGCCTGCGTACGGTGCGACTGGCCGTCACGGGGTCGTCCACCAGCGACGGCTGGTACGAGATCGACAGCAGCGTGAAGGTGACGTTCGGCTCGCAGCGGTCGAGACCGTACGCGCGGCTGACCGCGAACATCGCGGCCTCGACGTCCTCGGCCCCCTCACCGCCCGCCAGCAGCAACTCGCCGATACGCAGCGTCAGGTCGAGCACGCGTGGCACGGCGGGCCCGGTCTCATCGTGCCGCTGCACGATCTCCACCACCGGCCGGTCCCCGACCGGCATCCGCAGCAGCGTGCGCATCCGGTCCTGCCAGGGCGCCTCCTTGGTCAGCCGGACGATGGGCACGCCTTCCGCGGGCGTGAACGCCGGCGGCGACTGGCGCGCGCGGTAGGTCCGGGGCAGGTCGAAGGCCGAATGGTCGGTCTCCTGCGTGCTCTCCGGGCTCAGGCCCTCCGGAACCGCGAATTCCGAGGTGGTGCTTCCGTCCTCGGATACCGGCACCTGCTCCGTCCCGGACGGGGGAGTGAAGGCGCTGTGCGCCTCGTCGGACGACGGCTTACGCTCCTCCGCCTCGTCCCGCTCGCGCACCACTGTCCTCGCCCTCACTCACTCTCGTCGGTGCCCTTCCGGCACGGTTCGCACAGCAGTTTGTTCAGTATGGGCACTCGCGCGGACACGGGCGCACGCGAGCGGCGGACGGCGCACCCGAATGGTGCGCTGCCCGCCGCTCGTACGCGTCGACTCCCGGTCCCCCAGGGCCCGGCAGCCGCAGGACCCCGGTCCGTGGAGGCGCTAGTGCGCGCCGCCCTGCGCCTCAAGTCGCTTGTACGAGGCCTCGATCTCGGCCTCGGCCTCGGCACGGCCCACCCAGTCGGCGCCCTCGACCGACTTGCCGGGCTCCAGGTCCTTGTAGACCTCGAAGAAGTGCTGGATCTCCAGGCGGTCGAACTCCGACACGTGGTGGATGTCCCGCAGGTGCTCCACGCGCGGGTCCGACGCGGGGACGCACAGCAGCTTGTCGTCGCCGCCGGCCTCGTCCGTCATCCGGAACATGCCGATCGCACGGCACTTGATGAGACAGCCGGGGAACGTCGGCTCGTCCAGGATGACCAGCGCGTCCAGCGGGTCGCCGTCCTCGCCGAGGGTGTTCTCGACGAAGCCGTAGTCGGCCGGGTAGCTGGTCGAGGTGAAGAGACGACGGTCAAGGCGGATCCGGCCGGTCTCGTGGTCCACCTCGTACTTGTTTCGCGAACCCTTAGGGATCTCGATGGTGACGTCGAACTCCACGGGTGGCTCCTCCATGATCAACACAGATGTCGGTGATGCTGCTGTCGGTGGTACCGCACGTCACCGGGGCCGACCCCAGGGGCGAGCAGGTTCGGCCATCGCTGGCCGGGGCACCGTGCTCATGGCAACGCGCAGTGATTAAGTGTCCCCCACGCAGCTGTGTGATCGCGAAAGGGGCTGATCAACCGTGCTTGAGCCGAAAGTGTGGCAGCTCACGGCAGGTTCCGCCGTGTTCGGCCTGGTACTGGCGGCCGGGGCGGTGGCCATGGCCGGCCCCTGGGACTCCGGTCAGCGTAAGGCCGAGCGCGACTGGGCGGCCGCCCAGAGTCCCACAGGTGGCGCACATCACCCGGGCGGGGGCGTACGTGCACCCGCACCCGCACCCGCACCCGCACCCAGCGCCGCCGGCGTGCTCGACGAACTCGGCGCGCCGGTGAAGTCCCTCTCCGTGCCCGCCGATCTCCCCGCCGATCTGCGCGAGACCCTCGGGCCGCTCCTCGGCTCCCCCGACCTCGGACCGGCCCCGGCCGCGTCCGTCGTCGACGTCGCTACGGGTGAACAGCTCTTCGGACAGCGCGCCGACCGGCCGATGGCCCCGGCATCCACGATCAAGATCGCCACGGCGGTCGCCGCGCTCTCCGCCCTCGGCCCCGACCACCGCATCGCCACCACTGTGGTCACCGCCGACACCAAGAAGAAGAGCAAGGGCGACGACAAGGGCGACAAGGGCGGCGACAAGAGCGACAAGAGCAGCAGGAGCGACGACGACAAGGGCGACGAGCGCCCGACCGAGATCACCCTCGTCGGCGGCGGCGACGCCACCCTCGACCGCAAGAGCCTGCGCGCCCTCGCCCACGACACCGCCCGAGCGCTCCGCGACCGGGGCGTGCACCGGGTCACCGTCCGCTTCGACGTCTCCCTCTACTCCGGCCCCCGCGAACACCCGATCGGCCCCAACGACAACATCGCGCCGGTCACCGCGCTGATGACCGGCCAGGGGCGGCTGGACGACTCCGCCCGTGACTCGTTCGGCGGACCGGCGCCGCGCAGCGGTGACCCGGCGGGCGACGCCGCCGACGTGTTCGCCGAGCTCCTGGGCGAAGGCGGTGTCTCGACCTCGAAGACCCCGGCCCTGGGCAAGGCCCCCAAGGACGCCGACCGTCTCGCCGTGACGTACTCGCGCCCGGTCTCCGCCCTGGTCGAGCGGATGCTGACGAACAGCGACAACGACATCGGCGAGTCACTCGTCCGGCAGGTCGCGATCGAGACAGGCAGACCCGCGAGCTTCGCCGGCGCCCAACAGGCCGTACAGGCCGAGCTCAAGAAGCTGAAGCTGCCCGTCGACGGCGCGCTCCTGCGCGACGGCAGCGGTCTCAACCGCCACGACAGGATCACCAGCGGTCTGCTCACCGCGCTGCTCGCCCGAGCGGCCGACCCCGAACGGCCGGAGTTGCGGCCGGTTCTCACCGGGCTCCCGGTGGCCGGATTCAGCGGCACGCTCCAGGGCCGGTACGCCGACGGCGACGCGATCACCGGCAGCGGTCTGATCCGCGCCAAGACCGGCACGCTGACCGGTGTGAACTCCCTTGCGGGCACGGTCGTCGGCCCCGGCGGACGCCTGCTCGCCTTCGCCTTCCTGGCGGAGGACGCCCCGGCCCCCGACACGGCCCAACAGGCCCTGGACCACCTCTCGGCGGAACTGGTCTCCTGACCGCCCCCCGGCGGTGGCGCGGCCGGAATCTCGCGTCCGACACATCACCGCCTTTCGGCGCGAGCACGTACGGTTGACACATGACGAGCATCGGTGGGGCCGAGATGGTGGACTGGAATCTCGCGGTCGCAACCGCGACCCGCCTCGCGCGGCCGGGACCGGAAGTGAGCCGGGACGAGGCCCGCGAGATCGTCGCCGAGCTGCGGCGGCACGCCAAGGCGGCCGAGGAGCATGTGCGCGGCTACACGCGGATGATGCCCGAGGGCCACGAGCCACCGGACACCCCGGTCCTGGTCGTGGACCGGGCCGGCTGGATCAAGGCGAACGTCGCGGGCTTCCGTGAGCTGCTCAAACCGCTCCTCGACAAGATGCAGGACCGCCGGTCGGGCACCCCGGGCGGCGCCGTCCTCGGCGCGGTGGGCGGCAAGGTGACCGGCGTCGAGCTGGGCATGCTGCTGTCGTTCCTGTCCTCGCGCGTTCTCGGCCAGTACGAGACGTTCGCCCCGCCCAGCCGGGATCTGCCTTCGAGCGACGGCGGCGGCGGCCGGCTGCTGCTGGTCGCGCCGAACATCGTCCACGTCGAGCGCGAACTGGACGTCGACCCGCACGACTTCAGGCTCTGGGTCTGTCTGCACGAGGAGACCCACCGCACCCAGTTCACCGGCGTGCCGTGGCTCCGTGACCACCTTGAGGGTGAGATCCAGTCATTCCTGGAGGAGACCGAGGTCGACCCCTCCACCGTCGTGGAACGCCTGCGTGAAGCGGCCCAGTCGCTCACCGGCAACCGTCCGGAGGGTGAGGACGAGGACGACGGCCGGAGCCTGGTCGAGCTCGTCCAGACCCCCGCCCAGAAGGAGATCCTCGGCCGGCTCACCGCCGTCATGTCCCTGCTCGAAGGCCATGCCGACTACGTGATGGACGGCGTCGGGCCGCAGGTCGTACCGACGGTGGCCGAGATCCGCGAGAAGTTCCAGCAGCGCAGGGCCAAGGGCGCCAGCCGGCTCGACCAGGCGCTGCGCAAGCTGTTGGGTCTGGACGCGAAGCTGCGGCAGTACCGGGACGGGGAGCGTTTCGTACGCGCCGTGGTGGAAGAGGTCGGCATGGACGGCTTCAACCGCGTCTGGACATCCCCCAACACCCTTCCTACCAAGGCGGAGATCGCCAAACCGGCGGACTGGATCGCGCGGGTGCACCGCAAGGCCGAGTCGTAAGCCTCCTGGGTCCTGAGCCTCTTCAGAAGGGGCGCGCGGGGCTCCGCGCCGGGTGTCAACGCCCATAGGTGTCCACCGGAATGGGCAAGCATCACCCATCCGAGGGACCGTGGGCGGTGGGTAGGCGTGCAATGCTCGGGGAACGGCCCGGTTCTGTCACCATCGACGCACTCTGTGTGACTGAACCCCGTCCCAACTCCGACCGAGGCACCCCCCAAACATCACGAAGGGCACCGGACATGGGTCCCCATCCTGCGGTCGCGGCGATACGCCTGGCGGTCCGCCGCGTACTCCACGACGTCATCAGCGAATGCTCCGAACTCGCGAGCTCCGACACCGAGCACTCCCGCCCCATCCCGGCGGCCGGAGCCGGCAGCGCCGCCGCACCGCCCCCGGCCGACGGCCGGCCGCTGGTGCTCGTCGCCTGCTCCGGCGGCGCCGACTCCATGGCCCTCGCCTCCGCCCTCGCCTTCGAGGCCCGCAAGCTCTCCGTCCGCGCGGGCGCCGTCACCGTCGACCACGGCCTCCAGCCCGGCTCCGACCTCCGTGCCGCCGAGGTCGTCAGCCGGCTCGTCGCGATGCGGCTCGACCCGGTCGAGTCCGTGGCCGTGACCGTCGGCCGTGACGGAGGGCCCGAGGCCGCCGCCCGCGACGCGCGTTACGCGGCCCTCGACGCCGCCGCCGAGCGGCACGGCGCCGTGGCCGTCCTGCTCGGCCACACCCGCGACGACCAGGCCGAGACCGTCCTGCTCGGTCTCGCCCGCGGCTCCGGCACCCGCTCGCTCTCCGGCATGGCCCCCGTCTCCGGCGCCACCGGCCGCTATCGCCGCCCCTTCCTCCAACTCGACCGGCAGACCGCCCGCAAGGCCTGTCTGGTCCAGGCGATCCCGGTCTGGGACGACCCGCACAACGCCGACCCCGCGTACACGCGTTCGCGGCTGCGCCACGAGGGCCTGCCCGCCCTGGAGAAGGCGCTCGGCAAAGGCGTCGTCGAGGCCCTGGCGCGTACGGCGCAGCTCTCCCGTGACGACGCCGACGCCCTCGACGCCTGGGCGGCCGACGCCGAGTCGGCTGTACGGGACGACGCCGGGCAGCTGGAATGCGCCAAGTTGTACGCGCTGCCGCCCGCCGTCCGCCGCCGTGTCCTACGCCGGGCCGCCGTCGTCGCCGGGGCTCCCGCTGGGTCGCTCTTCGCCCGGCACATCGAGGAGATCGACCGGCTGATCACGGGCTGGCGGGGCCAGGGAGCCATCAACCTGCCGGGCCGCGTCGAGGCCCAACGGCAGGGTGGCAGACTGGTCATCCGGCAGGGCTGAAGGGCGGAAGCACGACGGCTGTGTCTCCCGGGCGGCGAGTTCCGGCCTCCTGGCCGACAACGAAAGTGATGCGGGTGGACCACAAGGACATGGGCGCCGACCTCAAGTCGGTGCTCATCACCAAGGAAGAAATCGACGCGAAGCTCGTCGAACTGGCCGCCAAGATCGACGCGGAGTACGCGAACAAGGACGTCCTTCTTGTCGGCGTCCTCAAGGGCGCCGTCATGGTGATGGCGGATCTGGCGCGTGCGCTGTCCACCCCCGTGACGATGGACTGGATGGCCGTGTCCTCGTACGGAGCCGGGACCCAGTCGTCCGGTGTGGTCAGGATCCTCAAGGATCTGGACACCGACATCAAGGGCAAGCACGTCGTGATCGTCGAGGACATCATCGACTCGGGTCTGACGCTCTCCTGGCTGCTGTCGAACCTCGGCTCACGCGAGCCGGCCTCGCTGGAAGTCTGCACGCTGCTCCGTAAGCCGGATGCCGCAAAGGTCGCGATCGATGTGAAATGGATCGGTTTCGACATTCCGAATGAGTTTGTTGTCGGCTATGGCCTTGATTACTCGGAGAAGTACCGCAATCTTCCATTCGTCGGCACACTCGCCCCCCATGTCTACGGCGGCTGAGCCCGGCACCGGGCCTGTGGTGCCGGGCCGGGAACCCCCGCACCCTTCCCGCCGTTGGAGCATGGGAAGACCGGTTTACCGGCAGTCCCGTGCGGTCGCGGGTGACAATGCTGGGGTACCGTCCGAAGAACAGTCTTTTCTCACAGCAGCATTTACCTACGGGCAGGAGGGACGGGGCGTTCTCGCTCCGTATGGATGGACGTGAAGCGATACTTCCGTGGGCCTGTCATGTGGATCGTGCTGGCCGTCCTCGCCGTAGTCGTGTTGATGCAGGTCGTCGGCTCGTCGGGCGGCTACAAGACGGTGGACACCGGCGAGGTTGTCCGTGCGATCGACAAGAACCAGGTCGACCAGGTCAAGCTGACCACAGGCGACGAACAGATCATCAAGATCGACCTCAAGGACGGCCAGAAGGTCCAGGGCGGTGACAAGGTCCAGGCGAGCTACATCGGCTCCCAGGGCTCCCGTCTCGCCGATGAGTTGCAGCGCAAGTTCGAGAACGGCGACATCAAGCAGGGCTACACGGTTTCGCCCTCCAAGCAGAGCCCGTTCGTCTCCGTGCTGCTCTCCCTGCTGCCCTTCGTCCTTATCGTCGTGGTCTTCCTGTTCCTGATGAATCAGATGCAGGGCGGCGGCTCCCGAGTCATGCAGTTCGGGAAGTCCAAGGCCAAACTCATTACGAAGGACACTCCCAAGACGACGTTCGCCGACGTCGCGGGGTCGGACGAAGCCGTCGAGGAACTCCACGAGATCAAGGAGTTCCTCCAGGAGCCCGCGAAGTTCCAGGCTGTCGGCGCCAAGATCCCGAAGGGTGTGCTCCTCTACGGCCCGCCCGGTACGGGTAAGACGTTGCTGGCCCGCGCGGTCGCCGGTGAGGCCGGCGTCCCCTTCTACTCGATCTCCGGTTCCGACTTCGTCGAGATGTTCGTCGGTGTCGGTGCCTCCCGAGTGCGTGACCTCTTCGAGCAGGCCAAGGCGAACGCCCCGGCGATCGTCTTCGTCGACGAGATCGACGCCGTCGGCCGGCACCGCGGTGCCGGCCTCGGCGGTGGCCACGACGAGCGCGAGCAGACGCTGAACCAGCTGCTTGTCGAGATGGACGGCTTCGACGTGAAGGGCGGCGTCATTCTGATCGCCGCCACGAACCGGCCCGACATCCTCGACCCGGCGCTGCTGCGCCCGGGACGTTTCGACCGCCAGATCGCCGTCGACCGCCCGGACATGCAGGGCCGGCTGGAGATCCTCAAGGTCCACCAGAAGGGCAAGCCGGTCGCCCCGGACGTCGACCTGGGCGCTGTCGCCCGTCGTACGCCCGGCTTCACCGGCGCGGACCTGGCGAACGTGCTGAACGAAGCGGCGCTCCTGACGGCGCGCAGCGACAAGAAGCTCGTCGACAACCACTCCCTGGACGAGGCGATCGACAGAGTCGTGGCGGGCCCGCAGAAGCGGACCCGGATCATGTCCGAGAAGGAAAAGAAGATCACCGCCTATCACGAGGGCGGCCACGCCCTGGTCGCGGCGGCGTCTCCGAACTCCGACCCGGTGCACAAGATCACGATCCTGTCCCGCGGCCGGGCCCTGGGTTACACCATGGTCCTGCCCGACGAGGACAAGTACTCGACCACGCGCAACGAGATGCTGGACCAGCTCGCCTACATGATGGGCGGGCGCGCGGCGGAGGAGCTGGTCTTCCACGACCCGACCACCGGCGCGGCCAACGACATCGAGAAGGCGTCGGCGACGGCACGGGCCATGGTCACGCAGTACGGAATGACCGAGCGGCTCGGCGCGATCAAGTTCGGCGGTGACAATACGGAGCCCTTCGTCGGACGTGAGATGGGCCACCAGCGCGACTACTCGGAAGAGGTCGCCGCGCTGGTCGACGAAGAAGTCAAGAAGCTGATCGAGACCGCGCACAACGAGGCCTGGGAGATCCTCGTCGAGAACCGCGACGTTCTCGACAACCTGGTCCTCGCGCTGCTGGAGAAGGAAACGCTCAACAAGGATCAGATCGCCGAGATCTTCTCGACGATCGTGCGGCGCCCGGCCCGTCCGGCGTGGACCGGCTCCTCGCGGCGTACGCCTTCGACCCGCCCGCCGGTGCTCTCGCCCAAGGAACTCGCCCTCACCAACGGGGCGACCGGTTCCAACGGCACGATCCCCGGAGTGACGACCGGCGACACCTCGTCCGAGGCTGTTCCGGAGGAGCGGCCGGAGAGCTGACCTCGCGCGTCTCACCAGGCCCGGAATAGATGCCGCGCCCCACAGGTCTTAGCCTGATGGGGCGCGGCATTCTTGTTGCCGCGCATGGAACGGCAGAGGAACGAGGCCCAGATGACCAATCCCGTGAGGCTCGACGGCGAAGGTGTGATCGGCGAGTTCGACGAGAAGCGGGCCGAGCACGCCGTACGGGAGCTTCTGATCGCGGTCGGTGAGGACCCCGATCGCGAGGGCCTGCGCGAGACGCCGGGGCGGGTGGCCCGCTCGTACAAGGAAATATTCGCCGGGCTCTGGCAGCGGCCCGAGGACGTGCTGACCACGACGTTCGACATCGGGCACGACGAGATGGTCCTGGTGAAGGACATCGAGGTGCAGAGTTCGTGCGAGCACCATCTGGTGCCCTTCCACGGTGTCGCGCACGTCGGATACATCCCGTCGTCCGACGGGAAGATCACCGGGCTGTCGAAGCTGGCGCGGCTGGTGGACGTCTACGCCCGCAGACCGCAGGTCCAGGAGCGGATGACCACGCAGATCGCGGACTCGCTGATGAAGATCCTGGAGCCGCGCGGTGTGATCGTGGTCGTGGAGTGTGAGCACATGTGCATGTCGATGCGCGGAGTGCGCAAGCCCGGTGCCAAGACGATCACCTCGGCGGTACGGGGGCAGCTGCGCGACCCGGCGACCCGCAACGAGGCGATGAGCCTGATCATGGCCCGCTGAACCACCGCGAGCAGGTCAGACGCGGGCGGTGCCGTGGCTGTCGTCGTCGTGCCCGTCGTCGTCCGGCAGCTTGAGGACACGCTCCAGGAAGAACGCGGCGGCTATCACCGCGATCCCGGCGACCACCGAGGCTCCCGCGTAGTAGGCCTGGTCCCGCCGGGCGGGGATCTCCAGGGAGCCGAGCAGGAAGACGCCCGTCCCGCCGTACATCCCGGAGACCAGCGCCGCGACCAGCGCGCTCGCCTGACCGAAAACGACCGCTCGGGCGGCCATCAGCGGGTCCACACCCTTGGCGCCGGGCCGGCGCTCACGCTGGGCACGCAGCCGCGAGCGGAGCGAGAGGGCCGTCGCCGCGAGGACGACGGCGATCACCGCGAGCACGATGGGCGCGGCCAGAGGCACGCTGGGCAGGGTGCCGAGCGAGTCCCAGAGGCGGGCGGCGCCCCAGGCGAGCACCCCGGCCACGGTGAAGAGGCCCGCCAGAACCCCGATCCGCAATTGCCTCACCGCGAGAGCCCGCCCTTCACCCTTACTCGTCACCGACACACGTATTTCCGGCCTACCGGCTCGCAGAGCCTAACGACTAGTCGGGCAGGCGGAGTTCCAGGTCCGCGCGAGGTTCCACGCCCGCCTGCTCGACCAGGGCGAGCAGTTCGGAGACCGTACCCCGGCCGGTGAGCCGCGCCTCCGGCTCCACGTCGTGCCAGGGCACGAGCACGAAGGCCCGCTGGTGGGCGCGCGGATGGGGCAGGGTGAGCACCGGGTCGTCCGAGACGACGTCCGCGTACGCCACGATGTCGACGTCGATCGTGCGCGGCCCCCAGCGCTCCACCCGGACACGGTCGAAGGCCTCCTCCACGGCCTGGGCCCGCTCCAGCAGGGACGAGGGCGGCAGTGTGGTCTTCACCACGACGACGGCGTTGAAGTACGAGGGCTGGCTGCCCGGTTCGACGCCCCAGGGCACCGTCTCGTACACGGGGGACACCGCCTTCACTCGCAGACCGGGGGTGTCCTCCAGCGCGTCGATCGCACCCTGGAGAGTCTCCAGCCTGTTGCCGAGATTGGAACCGAGGCTGATCACGGCGCGCTTCGGATTGGACAGGGTGACGTCCGCCGCGTCGACCTGGGCCACCACCGAGGCCGGCACCGGCTGAACGGTCGGATCGCTCTGTGGATTCATACTCGGCTCCGGGTGATGGTGATGGTCACGTCGTCGAAGGGCACCGTGATCGGGGCGTCCGGCTTGTGGAGCGTCACCTCGACCTCGTCGACGGCGTCGTGTTTCAGACACTGGTCCGCGATGCGCTCGGCGAGGGTCTCGATCAGATCGACGGGCTCGCCCCGTACGACGGCCACGACCTCCTCGGCCACGATTCCGTAGTGGACGGTTCTCGTCAGGTCGTCGCCCGCCGCGGCGGGGCGGGCGTCGAGGCTCAGCACCAGATCGACGATGAAGGTCTGCCCCTCCTCGCGCTCCCGGGGGAAGACGCCATGGTGCCCACGGGCCTTGAGCCCGCGCAGCGCGAGACGGTCCACGCGAATCACTCCTGCTGTCGTTGGTCAAGTGGGGCACTATGCCGTATGCGGACGACGCGTGTCCCCGGTCGAATCTACTCGCGGGCACCGACACGGCCTGCCCGTGGGGGCCTCGGGCACCGCGGGCGACGTCCGTGGCGGGCTCCGCGCGACGGGGAACCGCAGGGTAGTTCCGAGGGCGCGGGGCCGGCCCTTGTAGGTGGCCTACCCACTCACGCGGGAGATTCGTCGTCCTGCTCGTCGTCGGTTTCGGCCAGAACGGGGGAGCCGTGGTGGGACCAGACCCGCCAGCCCTCGGGGGTGCGACGGAAGACGTTGGTGGCGACCACCAACTGCCCGACGAGCGGGCCGAGCGCACCGCTCTCCTCGGCCGGTCCGCCGCTGAGGATGTTCTCGGTGCAGGTCACGAGAGCGGTGTCGCCGGCGACGGAGACCACGACATCCGTAAGGAAGAACTGGATGTACTCGGTGTTGGCCATGATCAGCGCGTACGAGCGCAGCACCTCGCCGCGGCCGGTGAGCACCGGCCAGCCCGGGTGGACGCAGCTGACGCCGGGGCTGTCGCCGTCCAGCCAGAGTCCGGACAGCTCGTCGAGGTCGCCGCGCTCCATGGCTTCGTAGAAGGCCGTGTTGAGTGCGTCGACCTGTTCCCTGTCGGTTCCGCTCGGCGTGCTCTTCACCAGGCTCCCTCGACGGCGCGGGCCACGCGGACGGCGTCGGCGGTCGCGCGTACCTCGTGGACCCGTACCGCCCAGGCGCCTTCGTGGGCGGCGATCGCCGAGACGGCGGCGGTCGCGGCGTCCCGTTCGCGCGCGGGTGGCGGGGCGCCGTCACCGGCCAGGACGCGGCCGAGGAACCGTTTACGGGACGCGGCGACCAGCAGCGGCCTGCCCAGCGCCCGCAGGTCGGCCGTGTGGGCCAGCAGCGCGAGGTCGTGCTCGGCGGCCTTGGCGAAGCCGAGGCCGGGGTCGATCACCAGGCGCTCGGCGGCGATGCCGCCGGCGATCACCGCCTCCATGCGCTCGCGCAGTTCGGCCACCACCTCGGCGACGACGTCCGTGTAGACGGCGCGGCTGTTCATGTCCAGGCTGAGACCGCGCCAGTGCATGACGACGAAGGGCACGCCCGCAGCGGCGACGGCGGGCACCATGGCCGGGTCCGCGAGGCCGCCGCTGACGTCGTTGACCAGCACGGCTCCGGCGGCCACGGCCTGCTCGGCGACGGAGGCCCGCATGGTGTCCACGGACACCGTCACGCCCTCGGAAGCCAGGCCACGCACGACGGGCACGACGCGCCGCAGTTCCTCGTCCTCGTCGACCCGCGAGGCGCCGGGGCGTGTCGACTCGCCGCCGACGTCCACCAGGTCGGCGCCCTCGGTGACCAGATCGAGGCCGCGCTTGACCGCGGTGGTGGTGTCGAACCAGCGGCCGCCGTCGGAGAAGGAATCGGGCGTCACGTTGACGACTCCCATGACCGCGCAGCGGTCCCACTCCGGCAGGCCGTCGACCGTGCCCCTTCCGCCCTGCGGGCGCAACGTACTCATACGTCCCACCCTAGGCCCGCAGGTGCTTCGGTACGCCCCCACCGGGCGGGGACGGCCCCCCTCCGGGGGACGCCGTCGGGACCGCGGGGAGCGGTCGGGGCGCGGCGCGCCGTCAGGACGCCGAGATCTGTGCGACGGTCTCCAGTTCCACCTCGGTGCGTGGGATGGCGTGCGCGTCGGCGTCGATCGAGCGGCGCAGCGCCTCGTGCAGCCGGGCCGGGGTCAGCACACCGAGGAAGCGGCCCGTCTCCTCCTTGTCGATGACGGCGATCCAGCCGGCGTCGTGCTGGAGCATCGTGGAGAACGCCTGCTTGAGCGAGGCGCCGACGGGCAGCCACGCCTCCATACGACGGGCGTGCTCCCGTACGGTCCCCGAGGAGCCGGTCTGCTCGGTGGAGATCCAGCCGTGCAGATTGTCCTGGGCGTCCAGGACGACTGCCCAGCGCGCGCCCTCCTTGGAAAGCTTCGCCGCCGCGGTCCGCAGTTGGTCGTCCAGGTGCAGGACGGGGGGCTGTTCCAGGTCGCCCTCCTCGATCGGCGTGACCGAGAGCCGCTTGAGGCCGCGGTCAGCGCCGACGAAGTCGGCGACGTACGGCGTGGCGGGCGCGCCCAGCACGGCGGCGGGGGCGTCGAACTGCTGGATGGTGCCCTGCCCGTAGACCGCGATCCGGTCGCCGAGGCGGACCGCCTCCTCGATGTCGTGCGTGACGAAGAGCACGGTCTTGTTGACGGCGGCCTGGAGCTTGAGGAACTCGTTCTGGAGGTGTTCGCGTACGACAGGGTCGACCGCGCCGAAGGGCTCGTCCATCAGCAGGACGGGCGGGTCGGCGGCCAGTGCCCGTGCCACGCCCACGCGTTGGCGCTGTCCGCCGGAGAGCTGCTCGGGGTAGCGGTCACCGTAGACGGAGGGGTCGAGGCCGACCAGGTCGAGGAGTTCGGCGGCGCGCTCACGGCTCTTGGCGCGGGGCCGGCCGAGGAGATGGGGGACGGTCGCCGTGTTCTCCAGGATCGTCTTGTGCGGGAACAGGCCGACCTGCTGGATCACATAGCCGATCCGGCGCCGGAGCTGGACGGGGTCGACGGTCGAAATGTCTTCGCCGTCCACGAAGATCCGGCCTTCGGTCGGGTCGATCAGCCGGTTGACCATTTTCATGGTGGTCGTTTTGCCGCAGCCGGACGGTCCGACGAGCGTGACCAGCTCGCCCGCTCCGACCTCAATGCTGAGGTCGTCGACGGCCGTCGTGCCGTCCGGGTACCGCTTGGTGACGTGCTCGAATCGGATCATGATTTCCCCATTGTGACCGGTCTTGTGTGAAGGCAATGTTGCTGGAATGTGGCGACCATCCGCGATTGTCAGTGGTCGGGGATAGGGTCGCCGAGACAAAGACACCAGACATACGTTCGGGGAGATAGGGGAGGCGGGGGTGGATGAGCGCTCAAAGCTGTCTGGCGGCGAACGAATGGATCTGCGGAGAGTACCTCCGCTCCCGTAGCCAGGAGTTGATGGATGCGACGGTCCAGCACATCTGGATCACTGTTGTCTCGGTCCTCATCGGGCTGCTCGTGGCCTTTCCGCTCGCCCTGCTCGCCCGCGCCAAACCGGCTTTCGCCGGCCCTGTGCTCGGACTGACCACACTGCTCTACACAATCCCGTCGCTGGCGATGTTCTCGCTGCTGCTGCCGTTCTTCGGGCTGTCGTCCGCGCTGGTGATCACCGGCCTGGTGCTGTATTCACTGACGATCCTTGTGAGGAACATCATCGCGGGCCTCGATTCCGTTCCGGCGGAGGCCAAGGAGGCCGCCCGCGGGATGGGGTACGGGTCGGGGCGGCTGCTCTGGGAGGTCGAGCTGCCGCTCGCACTGCCCGCGCTGATGGCGGGCGTGCGGATCGCGACGGTCTCGACGGTCGCGCTGACGACCGTCGGCTCGATCGTGGGGCGCGGCGGGCTCGGCAATCTCATCGAGGACGCGCTGCCCAGCCTGTTCAAGGCACAGGTGCTCGCCGCCTCGGTGCTCTGCGTGCTGCTGGCGGTCGCCGCCGACCTGCTCCTTCTCGGACTCCAGCGGCTGCTCACACCCTGGACCCGTACAGGTACGGGCAAGGGCCGCGCGGCACGTCCCGCGCGCGAGGGCCGGACCGGCGGCCCGGTGAAGGTGGGGGGCTGACCGATGGACGTTCTGGCAGACGCGTGGACCTGGCTGGTCACCGGCTCCAACTGGTCAGGCGATGACGGTGCGCTGGCCCGGCTCGGTGAGCATGTGTACGTCAGCGGGGTCGCGCTCGCCCTCGCCTGTGTGATCGCCCTCCCGACGGCCTTCTACCTGGGGCACATCGGCAGGGGCGGCGCGCTCGCGATCAACATCTCCAACGTGGGGCGGGCGGTCCCCGTCTTCGCGGTGCTCGCCCTGTTCATGCTCTCCCCGCTGCGCAACGCGGGCTATGTGCCGACGATCGTCGCGCTGGTCCTCTTCGCCGTGCCGCCGCTGCTGACCAACGCCTACGTGGGCATGCGGGAGGTGGACCGCTCGGTGGTCGAAGCCGCCAGGGGCATGGGGATGTCCGGGCGCCAGCTCTTCGTACGGGTCGAGCTGCCCCTCGCGTACCCGATGGTGATGACCGGTCTGCGGTCCGCGTCCGTGCAGGTGATCGCCACCGCCACGATCGCGGCGATGGTGGGGCAGGGCGGCCTCGGGCGGATCATCACCGCCGGCTTCAACACGTACGACACCCCGCAGGTGGTCGCCGGGGCCCTCCTGGTGGCGCTGCTCGCGCTGGTCGTCGAGGGTGTGCTCGTGGCGCTGGACCGGGTGCTCGACCCGTCTCCGTCCGCCACCGCCGTCCGGGCACCGGTGCCCGGCGCGCGGGACGGCGCGGCGGGCAAGACCCTTGGCGGCGACGTGCTCCCGCGGGACCGAACGACCGTGTGACGACCGACTTTCCCGGCCCTCTCCTCGGGCCACCCTCAACGGATGGTGAACTTTCATGAGCAAGACCTCGCGCATCGCGGGTGCGGTAGTCGGCGTTGTCGCCCTGACCGGGTCGCTCGCCGCCTGCGGCGGCGACAGCCTGGAATCCGACGGCGGCTCGGACAAGGGCTCGGGCGCCGGCAAGAAGGGCTCCCTCGTCGTCGGCGCCGCGGCCTTCACCGAGTCCAAGGTGCTCGCCGAGCTCTACGCGCAGATCCTCGGTGACGGCGGATACGACACCTCCGTCACGACGGTGAAGAACCGTGAGCTGTACGAGCCGTCCCTGGAGAAGGGTGAGATCGACGTCGTCCCCGAATACGCGGCGACGCTCACCGAATTCCTCAACGCCAAGGTGAACGGCGCGGACGAGGCCGTGAAGAAGCCGCTCGCCTCCAGCGACACGGCCGCCACGGTCGCCGCCCTGGAGAAGCTGGCGGAGCCGCGCGGACTGAAGGTGCTCCCCGCAGGCAAGGCGGTCGACCAGAACGCCTTCGCGGTGACGAAGGAATACGCGGAGGAGAACAGCCTCAAGACCCTTTCGGATCTGGGCGCGTCGAAGCTCAAGGTGAAGATCGCCGCGGGTGACGAGTGCGAGGTACGGCCGTTCTGCGCGCCCGGTCTCAAGGAGACGTACGGAATCGACGTCACCGGCATCGACCCGCAGGGCGTCGGCACTCCGCAGGCCAAGCAGGCGGTCAAGGACGGCAAGGACCAGCTGGTCCTCAGCACCACCACCGACGGCACGCTCGACAGCTTCGGTCTGGTGGTCCTGGAGGACGACAAGAAGCTCCAGAACGCGGACAACGTACTTCCCGTGGTCAATGCCAAGGACGCCGGTTCTCAGGAGATCGCGGACATTCTCGGCAAGCTCACCGACATCCTCACGACAGAGGATCTCGCGAAGCTCAACCTGAAGGTCGACGCCGAGCGCGCGAAGCCCGCGGATGTCGCCAAGGAGTATCTGGAGTCAAAGGACCTGATCGGCAAGTAGCGACAAGCGGGGCCAAGTAGGGGGAAGCGGCGGGAAGTAGAGGGACGGGAGTGGAGTCGGCAACGGACGGGGAAAGATTGTCCGGCCGACCCCCATTCCGGCGCGACGCGCGGTAAATTCTGGCCATGCCACGTGGACGCCACCGCCATTCCCCGCCCCTCCACAGGATTCTGCCGCCGTCGGCCGTGGCGGGGGCCGCGGCTCTCTGCGCCGCGAGTGCCTGGCTCCTCGCGGAACCCGTGGCGCTCCGCGGCCTGGTGGTCGTCACCGCGGCCACCGCCGCCACCGGCGCCTATCTGATGCGCAGTTGGGACCGGGCCGCGGGCCGGCGCGTCGCCGAACTGCTCCGCGCGCAGGCGAGCGAGGAGTGGAAGACCGAAGAGCGAGTAGCCGAACTCGAAACCGATATCGAGGAATCGCGCGAGATCCGCACCCGGCTCGACACCAAGCTGCGCGCCAAGCGGGCGGAACTCGCGAAGCTGCGCGGCGAGCACGCCGCGCTCCTGCGCCGGTACGCGACGGCGGAGACCGCGCGCGCCAGCGCGCTGGAGGGCCGGCGGCAGCTCGCCATCGAAGCGGCCGCCGAGCCGAAGGCGCTGCCGCCCGCGGGCAGTACACCCACCGCGTCCGCGTACTACCGAGCCGCGCAGGCCCTTGAGGACCTGACGCGCAACGGCGTGACACAGCAGACGAAGCGGATCCTCGAAGAGGCCCGCCGGCATCAACTCGCCGAGCGTGCGGCCCGCGAGGCCGCTGCGGAGGAGGAGCGGGCGAAGCAGGCGGCGAAGGCCGAGCAGGCCCGCGCCGAGAAGGCCGAGCAGGAGAAGGAAGCCAGGAAGCGGCGCGCGGCGGAAGCCGCGGCGGCCGGCGAGCACGTACGCCCCTCGTCCGCGCTTCCGCTGAAGGTCAGGCCGTCGGCATCGCTGCCCGCCACCCGCCCCCACCCGGGCGCGTCGGCGATCGTCCCGTACAACCGGCGGCACCGGCTGCAACGGGGTCCCGAGGGAGGTTTCGACTTCTTCGGCACGCAGAAGGGCGGCGCCGCCTCGGCCGAACCGCCCGCCGCCGACGCGGAGGACGGCCCTGCCGGCCCGGAGACCGTGGAGACCGAGGGCAGCCAGTCCGCGGCGGCTGAGCTGGAGCGGGCGCGGCGCGAGGACCTCGCCGATGTGACCGGCGAGGAGGCCCTTGAGGAGCGGCGCAGGACGGACGACCGGGCGGTGGGCCAGGTCATCGACCTGACCGAACACGACGAGACCGAGCCGCTGCCGCTCGGCCAACTGCGCAGCGCGATCGGTTCCTAGGCTCCGGGGTCCTGCCGGGCGGACACGCCCTAGGTGTATTGATCACGAGCGTTGTTGACACTGGTCGGGCTTGATCATGGCGAAGACCTCCGGTGTGGTGGAGCTGTCTAGGACTGCACCACT